>NZ_JAUOQN010000013.1:0-95745 GCF_030547555.1 Salipiger sp. 1_MG-2023
CCACGCCCGCGCTGCCGGCGGGGGGCGGGGCGGTTCCCAACTCTTCACCCGGGGCGGGGGGGCCCCCCCCCCCCCGCCCCTCACACCGAAACCGCGCGCGGGCAACCGGGCGCGCTTTTTCCGTTTCGGCCAAGTGGGGCTGTTCAGAGCGGCCGTGCCATTGCCGCGATGAGCTTGATCACCGCCTCGCGCTCTTCCTCGCCGAGTTCGCGCAGAAGGCCTGCCACGATGCGTGTGTCGCGCATCAGCGCGTCTTCGCTGGATGGCGTGACAGGGGAGGGGTCGAAGAAGGCATCGATGGGAAGCGTCAGCGCGGCCGCGATCTGGAACAACTGGGCCGCCGGGATCCGTCCCGCCCCGGTTTCGTAACGGTGGATCTGCTGGGTGTTCGCGCCAATCTTCTGCGCCAGTTCGCCCTGTGTCAGCCCCGCTGCCTGCCTGTGTCTGCGCAGGCGCGCGGCGATGCCCATTTCCAATGTCACTGATCGCCCTCGCTCGTCTGCCCTCACGGTGGACGGAGTGCCTTGCCCTTCGGGAATATGCAAGAAAAGCAACTAAGTAAGGTAAATTTTTAAGATTCTTAGCCAAAAAATCGGGACAATCACCTCGCATCGCAAGATCTGTCCACAGGCATAGCACAGGAGGGGCCGACGCGTCGCGCTTTTTGAGAAAACGTTTTAATAAACAGTTTGCCAGACAAAAAGAAACCGCGCCGAAAAACTCGGCGCGGTTGATAATCCTGCGACGCGACGGCCGCGGCGGATCTTTAGATCAGTTGTCAGCCCGGCCTTCGGGGGTGTCGACGATGCCGGCATCCTCATCGGATGCTGCGCCGCCGATGTCGTCGAACAGTTCGGAGATCTCGAAATCGGCCTGAGCCTCTTCCTCGGCCGCCAGCTCCTGAATCGACTTGCCCGACGCCTGAAGCTCGGCCTCTTCGGGCGAGCGGGCGACGTTGATCTCGACGGTGCACATCACTTCGGGGTGCAGGTGCACCTCGACGGGGTGCAGGCCGAGTTCCTTGATCGGCAGGCGGATGATCACCTGCTTGCGGTCGATGGTGAAACCCTCTTCGGTGGCAATGTCCGACACGTCACGGGTGGTGACCGAGCCGTACAGGTTGCCGCCGTCGGATGCCGAGCGGATCACGATGAACTGCTGACCATCGAGACGCGAGGCCAGAGCTTCGGCCTCTTTCTTGGTCTCGAGATTGCGGGCTTCGAACTGGGCTTTCTGGGCTTCGAAAGAGGCGATGTTCTCTTTCGACGCGGTCAGCGCCTTGCCCTGAAGCAGCAGGTAGTTGCGGGCGAAGCCGGGCTTGACGTCAACGACGTCACCCATCTGGCCAAGCTTGGCCACACGCTCAAGAAGAATGACTTGCATGTGCTTGGCCTCCTTATTTCACGACGTAGGGCAGCAGGGCGAGAAAGCGGGCGCGCTTGATGGCGCGGGCCAGTTCACGCTGCTTTTTCGCCGAAACGGCGGTGATGCGGCTCGGCACGATCTTGCCACGCTCGGAGATGTAGCGCTGAAGCAGTTTCGTGTCCTTGTAGTCGATTTTAGGCGCATTGTCCCCCGAGAAGGGGCAGACCTTGCGGCGGCGGAAAAACGGTTTTGCAGCCATGGTTAAACTCCTTGTTTCGGGGATCAGTTACGACGTTCGCGGCGGTCGCCACGATCACCGCGGTCGCCACGGCCTTCACGCTCGTCGCGCTTCTGCATCTGGATCGACGCGCCTTCGGCATGCTCGTCGACCTTGATGGTCAGCACGCGCATCACGTCATCATGCAGGCGCATCAGGCGTTCCATTTCCTGCACGGCCGTCGCCGGGGCGTCGGTGCGCAGGTAGGCGTAGTGGCCCTTGCGGTTCTTGTTGATCTTGTAGGCCATCGTCTTGACGCCCCAGTACTCGGAGGTGACGACGCTGCCGCCATTGTCCGAAAGCACGGTGCTGAAATGTTCGACGAGGCCTTCGGCCTGCGCGTTGGAAAGATCCTGACGCGCGATAAAGACATGCTCGTAAAGCGGCATGTGTGCTCCATTTCTGTCTGGGCGCATTTCATAGGGCCGGTCTGAGGCTTCCGCTCCGGCTCACGAGAGTCTGCGCGATTGAGAAAGTGCTGCGGAATGCCGGGGCGTTCTACACGTCTGGGGCCGAATTGCAAGCGCTGCGCGCCTTGGTGCTGGCAAGGTCTGTCGGGAGGGGCCGGGAGGGTACGCCGCCGGTGCATGGCCGGGATCGCGCGGGGGATGCGCCGGGCATTGGCAGATTGGCCTGAGGGCCTTGCATCCACAGCGCGGCCGCATCGGCAGATTGCCGCTCAGCGCAAGCTGGTATCGTGATTTCCCCGGCAGGTGCCGCGAAATTGCCCGTTTTCGGGGCAAGATTGACAGCCGTTAACCAGTTTCCAGTGTATGTTGTCGAAGGAAATACCATGACCTCTCCCACGTCGCACCTTGTGCGTCGCGGCCGTGATGCCGTGTCCCTGTTTTTTCGTTTGTGCGGAGCCATTCTGGGCTCCGCGATGGTGTTCGCGGCCTTTGCGCTGTGGATCGTGGTCGCCGAGCCCGGTCTTGCCGATCTGATGCTTGTCCGTTTCATGCTGTCGCTTGGCCTGCTGATTGGCGGGCTTTGTTGTCTTGTCGGCAGTCTTTCAAGGCGGCGCTGATGGGCGCTGTGCAGTTGGGTCCTTATTTTCTGTGCGTATTTCCACAGACTCTGTGGTCGAGGCGGGACTTGTGATCGCGCCTGTCGGGACCGATCTTTGCGCTTATCGACGGCGCCGCTTCAGGCCCCCAGCAGAACGGAGACAGACAATGAAGACCATGCTTTTCGCAGGCCTGCTTGCCGCAGCCCCCATTGCCGCAACCGCCGCTCCCGAGGCCTATAGCCTTGACAGTAGCCACAGCCAGATCGTGTTCCAGTACAACCACCTTGGCTATTCGACCGGCTTTGGCATGTATTCGGGCTTTTCCGGCGATATCTCGTTTGACGCCGAAGACCCGGCGGCATCGACGGTCGAGGTATCCTTCCCGGTCAATTCGATGATCACCGGCTGGGAGCCGCGCACCGAACATTTCATGAGCGGCGATTTCTTCGATGCCAATGATGACGAGATGGTGACGTTCACCTCCACCGCGATCAACGTCACCGGCGAGGATACCGCCGAGATCACCGGCGATCTGACGCTGAACGGCGTGACTAATTCGGTGGTACTTGACGCCACGCTGACTCAGGCTGGCGAGCACCCGATGGAAGGCAAGCCGTGGCTTGGCTTCTTCGCGACCACGACGCTGCTGCGCTCTGATTACAATGTCGGTGCCTTTGCGCCCTACGTGTCGGACGAGGTCGAGGTTCAGATCTCGATCGAGGCGATGAAGGCCGAATAAGCCCTGTCCCTGACAGTGCGACAACGCCCCCGGATGCCGCCGCGTCCGGGGGTTTTTCGTGTCAGTGAAAGTCGCGGCTGGGAAACAGCCGCTTGGCCTGTTCGCGCGGGTGGCGGGCCGAGGGCTGCGGGCGGCGCGGGCGCGGAGCCTCGTCCGAGGCAGGGGACGTCACGCCGATGGCCTCGTCCATCGGGTGGCCCAGCTCGCCTAGCTTGTGCGACATGTCCTCGATGCGCTGCGCGATCAGATGCACCACGATGCCCTCGCGTTGCAGATAGCCATGGATGCGCAGCAGCCGCCCGCCCATGACGGCGCGGCGGAACGCCTCGTAGACCTTGGGCCAGACCACCACGTTGGCGGTGCCGGTCTCGTCCTCGAGGGTCAGAAAGATGACCCCGGATGCGGTGCCGGGCCGCTGCCGGGTGATCACCAGCCCCGCGACGCAGGTCGCCGCCAAAGGCGCCTCGCGCAGGCGGTCGGTGGGCAGGATATTGCCCAGCTCGGGGCGCAGCAGCTCCATCGGATGGGCGCGCAGGCTCAGGCGCATGGCGATGTAATCCTCGACCACCTCTTCGCCAAGGTTCATCGGCGGCAGCACGGTGTCAGGCTCGGCGATGCCCTCGCCACCCAGCGGCCCCGAGAACAGCGGCAGCGGCGCGGGCGCGCGGATCGCCCGCACCTGCCACAGCGCATCGCGCCGGTTCAGCCCCATACCGGCATAGGCATCGGCCTCGGCCAGCCGTTCCAGCGCGGCGGGGGCCAGCCCGGCGCGCAGCCACAGGCTTTCGGGATCGGGATAGCCATTGCCGCGCGCGGCCACGATCCAGCCCGCGTCTTCCTCGCGAAAGCCCTTGATCTGGCGAAAGCCCAGCCGCAGCGCGAGGCGGCCATCGGCGCGCCGTTCCAGATGGTTGTCCCACCCCGAATGGTTGACGCAGATCCGCCGCACCTCGATGCCGTGATCACGCAGATCGCGCACGATCTGCGCGGGCGCGTAGAACCCCATGGGTTGCGAGTTCAGCAGCGCGCAGCCGAAGATCGCCGGGTGGTGGCATTTGAGCCATGACGACACATAGGTCAGCATGGCAAAGGCCGCCGCGTGGCTTTCGGGAAAGCCGTAATCGGCAAAGCCTTCGATCTGGCTGAAACAGGCTTGCGCTGCGTCCAGCGGATAGCCGTTGCGCAGCATGCCGCGCACGAAACGCTCGCGATGCTCGCCGATGGTTCCCATGCGGCGAAACGCGGCCAGAGATCGGCGCAGCTTGTCGGCCTCTTCCGCCGTATAGCCCGCGCCAACCACGGCGATCTGCATCGCCTGTTCCTGAAACAGCGGCACGCCAAGGGTTTTGCGCGTGACCTCGGCCAGCGCCGGGCCAAAGGGTTTCGCCTGTTCCAGCCCCTGACGGCGGCGGATGTAGGGCTGCACCATGCCGCCCTGAATCGGGCCGGGGCGCACGATGGCGACCTCGATCACCAGATCGTAGAAGGTGCGCGGCTTCATCCGGGGCAGGAAATTCATCTGCGCCCGGCTTTCGACCTGAAACACCCCAACCGCATCGGCGCGCTGCAACATCTCGTAGGTGGGCGCGTCTTCCTGTGGCACGCTGTGCAGGGTGTAGCTTTGCCCGTGATGCTGCTCGATCAGGGCAAAGGCCTTGCGGATGCAGGTCAGCATCCCGAGGCTGAGGATATCGACCTTGAGTATCCCCAGCGCGTCGATGTCATCCTTGTCCCATTCGATGCAGGTGCGCCCCTCCATCGCGGCGTTCTCGATGGGGCAGAGCGCATCGAGCCGCCCCTTGGTGATGATGAAGCCGCCGACATGCTGGCTTAGATGGCGCGGAAAGCCGATGATCTCGCCGATCAGCCGGATGGTCATGTTGAGCCGGTGATCATCCGGATCGAGGCCCAGTTCGCGAATGCGCACCGGATCGGCGCCGGCGTTGGACTGCCCCCAGATCTGCCCCGACAGCGCGGCGGTGACGTCCTGGCTCAGCCCCATGACCTTGCCGACCTCGCGAATGGCGGCGCGGCTGCGGAAATGGATGACGGTGGCGCAGAGCCCGGCGCGCTCGCGCCCGTAGCGGTCATATATCCACTGGATCACTTCCTCGCGGCGTTCGTGTTCGAAATCGATGTCGATGTCGGGCGGCTCGCCCCGGTGGCGCGAGATGAAGCGTTCGAACACCATGCCGATCAGATCGGGTGACACATCGGTGATGCCCAGCAGGTAGCAGATCACCGAATTGGCCGCCGAGCCGCGCCCCTGACACAGGATGCCGCGCGAGCGGGCAAAGGCGACGAGGTCATGGGTGGTCAGGAAATAGGCGGCAAAGCCGAGATCCTTGACCACGTCGAGTTCCTTGGCGAGCAGGATCTGCACCTTGTCGGGGACGCCTTGCGGGTAGCGGCGGCGCAGACCTTCGCGCGACAGTCTTTCGAGGCGCTGCTGCGGAGCTTCGATGCCGTCGTGTTCGTCGGGGTAGTCGTAGCTGAGTTCCGACAGGTCAAAGGCGCAGCGGGCGGCGATCTCCAGCGTGCGGCGGATGGCGGCGGGGTGGCGGCGGTACAGCCGCGCCATGTCGGCGGGCGGCTTGATGCGGCGTTCGGCGTTGGGCAGGGCGCGGGTGCCGATCTGGTCGATGGTGCAATGTGTGCGCAGGCAGGTGAGCACATCGGCCAGCGGGCGGCGCGCGGCATGGTGCATCAGCGCATCGCCGATGGCGACCATCGGTGTGCCAAGGTGGCGGGCGGCCTGCGCGCAGGCGTCGAACCACGCCTGATCCGAGCCATCGTAGCGCGGGGCGCTGCCAAGGAAGACATTGCCGGGATGGCACCGCTGCATCCGGCGGATCGGCGCGGCAGAGGTGTTCAGGTCGGGCGTGGGAAGGGCGATGAGGATCATGCCGGTGGCGGCGGTTTCGAGATCGGCGAGGGTGATCAGGCAGCGCCCCTTTTCGGCGCGCCGCTTGCCGAGGGTAAGCAGCTGCGAGAGCCGCTCGTAGGCGGCGCGGTGCATCGGCAGGGCGAGCCATTCGACATCGGTGTCGCTGAGCACAAGACGTGCGCCAGTGATCAGCCGGGGCAGATGTTCGGCGACGCGCAGGCGCTGCGGCGAGCCGATGGCTTGCCGCGAGCAGGGGTCGGTCTGTTGTGACGAACGGACGGTGGTTTCCAGCTCTTCGCGCAGGGTCCTGAGCGCCGACCACGCGCGCACCACGCCCGCAAGGCTGTTGCAATCGGTGATGGCGATGGCGGCGAGGCCCAGCTCGGCGGCGCGCGCGATCAGCTCCTCGGGGTGAGAGGCCCCGGTGAGAAATGTGAAATTCGAGGTGACGCACAGTTCGGCATAGGCGGGGGCGTCTTTGGGCGGGCTGTCGCGGGGCATGGCGTGGCAATTGGCTGGCTTTGGGCCCGGAGGCGAGGGCAGAGGGGGGGCCAGCCCCCCGCCTGCGGCTCCCCCCGGAGTTTGTCTGGCAAGATGAAGGGCGGGCGCGGCGCCTGATGGTCAATGGTTTTGGATCAGGCTGGGGGTTGCCTGCGCCGCCGGACGGGTGTGTGCGAGGCGCTTGCCGTGGGGGCGCAGAGAGCGTGGCGGGTCATGGGAATTCGCCCTGAACGAACCAGGCGGGCAGCTGAGGGGTGTGGAACAGCCACAGGCGGCGGCCCTGTCGGGTCTGTACCTGCCAGTAATCGCGCGCGCCGCGATGACAGGTGGCGGCGGGGCCGGGGTTTTCGGGCAGCCACCATTCGGGAGCGATGCGTTCGGGGCCGTTGGTTGCCAGCGTTTCGAGCGGCATGGCGCGCCATTTGAAGCGGTTTGGCGGGGCGGGGCCGTCGGCGGCGACAGGTTCGGGCGGGAACAGCCGCAGCGGGCGCGGGCGCGGCGGTGCCCAGCCGCTGTCTGGTGGGCTGAATGCGGCCGGGGCGACGTTGAAGGCGCGTTCGGGGAGATGGCTGTCGGCGGGCAGGTAGCGCTGGATGTTGTCGAGCCCGATGCGGCTGCCGATGCGGGTCACGAGATCGTCGATGCCGAAACTGCCCGCGCCATCGCCCTGACCGGCGATGCGCTGCGGCCCGCCGATCTGGCGGGCGGGCAGGGCATCGACCTGTGTTGCCTCGAGCCGCAGCTGGTCGATGCCGAAGCCTGCGTCTGCCGCCTCGATGCCGCGGGCGAAGAGCGGCAGGATGCGCGCCGGATCGCGCATCGGTGCGGCGAGGCGCAATTCGACCTGCTGGTCACCGCCATCGGTGCGGCGCAGCGTCAGTTCCAGCCGACGCGCCCCGGTCTCGTGTTTCGCCAGCGTCTCGCACAGGCGGGTGAGCAGGCGGGCGGTGCCTTCCATGACGTCTTCGCTGCGGCCGATGGGTTCGGGCAGGCTGAGGCGGGTGGCGTAATGCGGCGGCTCCTTGCGCGGGGTGACCGGTTCGGGCAGGTGCCCCAGCGCCTGATCGAGCCGAATGAGCGCTTCGCGCCCGAAGCGGCGAGCCAGCGGGGCGCGCGGGGCGGCGGCAAGGTCGGCGATGTGGCGCAGGCCCAGCCGTTGCAGCGCGATGATCGTGCCCGCGTCGAGGCGCAGCGCGGCGATGGGCAGGGGGCCAAGCGCGGCGCGGGTTTCTCCGGGCGGGGCAATGCCGGGCGCGTGGCGCGCCAGTGCCCAGGCCGCGCCGCGGGTGTCCGCCAGCCCGCAGCGCAGCGCCAGCCCGGCGCGGGCGGCGCGCGTTTCCATATCCTGCATCATCGCCGCCTCGCCGCCGTGCAGATGGCTTGCGCCGCTTACGTCGAGCACCAGCCCATCCGGGCCATCCACCCCGATCCACGGGCAGTAGCGCAGCGCCCAGCGGCGCAGGGTTTCGAGAAACCGCGCCTCGCGGGCGGGATCGGCGGGCGCGCTCAGCAGCCCGGGGCAGAACGCCCGCGCATCCGCAAGCGCCATGGCGCGGTGCAGCCCCTCGGCCTCGGCGGCGGCGTTGAGGCAATGCAATCGCTCGGCATTGGCCTGTCTGAGCGTCAGCGCAAACGGGCCGTCAACCGGGCGCGCCCGAAGAACCCGATCCGACGCGAGCCGGGGAAACCACATGGAGACGATTCGCCGTGTCATCCCAGAGCACTTCCCAATTTTTCGGTGTTCCTGATTTGTTCTTTATAATTTCCCAACGCATCCTTGTCGAGTCCATCGACAGGGGCGCGGCGCAGGGCGACACCCGCCAGCGCGTTTCGGCGGCGTTCGAGCCCATGCCCTCGGGGATCAGGCACAGCCCGGTGGTGTTTCCCGCCTTGGCCGCCAGTTGCAGCCGCCGTCCCTGACGCAGGTCGAGCGGCCGGGTGATCTCGGTGATCACCAGCGGCACGGAGCCGTCGCGCAGCGCTTCTTCGGTGACGGCAAGAGCGTCTTCGTGGCTGGGGGCCTGCGCCAGCAGCAGCCGCGCCGGATCGAAGAACCGGCACAGCCCCTGCGGATTGAGGATCTCGACCGACCAGGCCGGGCGCACCCAGAGCACGGGGCCGCTGCCCTGCGCGGCGCAGATCGCGGCGAAGGTGGTGGCACCGGCACCGCAGACCTCGTGGACGCGGGACGGGCGCAGGGGAAAGCCGGAGAGACTCGGGTACATAGGGGGAACATACACGCGAAGCGGCGGCAGAGAAAAGCCGCTTAGCGGCGCCGGGCCGTGACCAGCTGCGGCACTGCCAGAAGTACCAGCAGCGCGCCGATGGCGGTGAACACCAGCGAACCGATGCGTTCATAGCCCCAGACGCCCAGCACGCCGCCGGCGAAAAACGCCACCAGCGTGGCAAGATGCAGCGCCAGTCGCCGCAGGATCACCTGTCGGTGGTCTCCGGCCATGCCGGTACGCCCGCCGGTGAGGGCGGCCAGTTCCAGCCCGATGTCTGTCGCAATTCCCGACACGTGGCTGGTGCGCACCCGCCCGTCGGAAATGCGGGTCGAGGCGGCGTTCTGCAAGCCCATCAGCAGGCTCATCCCCAGCAGCATCAGGTGCAGCACAGCCACGCTTGTCCACAGCGCGCCCAGCAGCGACAGGGCGATCAGCCCCAGCCCTTCGGCAAGGATGCTGAGCGCATAGACCCCGCGCAGCCCGCGCTGAAAGCCTGCTTCGATCAGCACCCCCGCAGCAAAGGCCCCAAGGATGAACCCCGCCACCAGCGCCAGTGCCCAGAGCGCGGTGCCGACGCGCCCCAGCGCCAGCTCTTCGGACAGGGTCGAGACATTGCCGGTCATGTTGGCCGAAAAATACCCCAGCGCCCGAAAACCCGCCGCGTTGACCCCGCCTGCGGCCAGCGCCAGCCAGACCGCAAGATACAGATCGAAACGCACGCCGCGGGATTGGCCATCATGAATCAGCATCGGTTACTTCGGCGCCATCCTCAGCGCGCCGTCAAGGCGGATGACCTCGCCGTTCAGCATCGGGTTTTCGATGATGTGCCGGGCCAGCGCGGCATATTCCACCGGATCGCCAAGCCGGGGCGGGAAGGGCACCGAGGCCCCCAGAGATTGCTGAACATCATGCGGCAGGCCCGCCATCATCGGCGTGCGGAAGATCCCCGGCGCGATGGTCATGACGCGGATGCCATGGCGCGCCAGCTCGCGCGCGGCCGGAAGCGTCAGCGCCGCCACGCCGCCCTTGGACGCGGCATAGGCGGCCTGACCGATCTGCCCGTCATAAGCGGCGATCGAGGCGGTGTTGATGATCACGCCGCGCTCGCCGTCCTCGCCGGCGGGCTGTCTGGCGATTGCCTCTGCCGCCAGCCGAAGCATGTTGAACGTGCCCACAAGGTTGATCGACACCGCCCGGGCAAAGCTGTCGAGCTGGTGCGGCCCGTCGCGCCCGAGGATCTTTGCCCCCGGCGCCACCCCGGCGCAGCTGATCAGCCCGTCGATGCGCCCGAAGGCTTCGAGCGCCGCCGCAATTGCCGCCGCGCCATCCTCGGCCGAGGTCACGTCGGTGCGCACAAAGCATGATGCCGCGCCCAGCCGTGTTGCCATCGCCGCGCCCGCTTCGGCGTTGACGTCCAGCAAAACTGCCCGCCCGCCATTGTGCACCAGCATCCCGGCGACCGCCGCGCCAAGGCCCGAGCCTGCGCCGGTTACCAGAAACACCCGGTCGGTGATCTTCATGCCTGTCTCCTCCGCATTGCCGCGCTGCGGCATTCCTTGGCAAAGACTAGCAGCCGGATCGGCGGGCGCAATCGCCCTGTGCCGGGGGTTGGCCGAGCCCCGCAGACGCGGTCGCCATAGGTGGCAGGGGCTGGCGGGATTCATCTTCCGCCTGTGAATGCGGCAGTAACGACGGTGAAAATCACCAGAAAGGGCAAATTCACAGCAATGTGTTAGGAAATCTCTGCGCGGCGCTGAAGCGTGTTTGACACCAGCCCCCGGTGAGGTTTCCCTTGTTTCACGGGGTTCCGACATGGCGCTACCCGGGAACAGACGACACTGCCGGATCTTGCCACCGCGCTTGCGGAGGGATGCGCGCAGGCGCCGGGTGACATCGTGACAGATCCTGCATCGGCCCGCACCGGGCCTTGCCTGCCCATGAGGACTGTCATGAGTACGATCATTGATTATTATTTCTCGCCGGCCTCGGGATATGCCTATCTCGGACATGAAACATTGATGCAACTGGCCCGTGACAACGGTGCGACGGTGCGCTTTCGCCCCGCCGACATCGACCGCGTCTGCCGCGAGGCGGCACTGCCGCAGGTGCCGCACACCCCCGAAGATACCGTCGAAGACCGGCGTCGCTGGGCTAGGCTGCGCGGGCTCGACATGGCGCCGATGCCGCTGCACCACCCTGTCGATCCGCGCCTTGCCGCGCGGGTGATTATCGCCGCCGGAGAGCTCGGGCTCGACCAGTCGGCGGTGGCGCTGGCCTGCATGCGCGGCACTTGGGCCGAAGGGCGCAATATCGCCGATCCGGGTGATCTGGCCGAAGCGCTGCATCAGATCGACCTGCCCGGATGCCGTCTGATGGCGATGGCCGAACGCAACGAGATCCGCGACATGGCCGATGACATTGCGCATGAGGTGGTGAACCATGAGGCGACAGTTTCGCCGACCTACCTGCTTGGGGATCAGCGCTTTGTCGGGCAGGATCGCCTGCCTGCCATGGCCGAGACCCTGCGCCGCGCCGCTGCCTGATCGCTGCTGAGCTGCCGGGCATCGCCCGCCCACAAGGTCCGGTTTCGCCCGAAACCGGGCCTTTCGCGTTGCATGACCGGATGCGTGCCCTAGGTTACGGCGCAGGACAGGCGCGGCCTTCGGGCCCTGCGCCAGTCTTGTGTGACCCTGCCAGCCCGGCAGGGACGCCTCGCGCGCCCTCCGGGTCCTGCCCGGCTTGAGGGTATCAGCGGTGCATCAGCGCCGCGAGACCACATGCGGAGACAGGACAGCATGACTGAGCAGACAGCCGACCACCTTCAGATCTACAGCGATGGCGATCAGGCCCATGCCCGCGCGGCATGGTGCCGCGAGGTGCTCAACACCGCCCCCGACCGCTTTGATGCGGGGCGCCAGATCGCCCGCAGGCTTGGCGCGCTGGTCGAAGACGGGCGGGTCGAGTTCGGCTTCTGGACCCCGGAGTTGCAGGATTGGCGCATTGCCGACGGCGATGTCTACCTCGAGATCCTGCGCCCGCGCGAGGCGCTCGACCTGACGGCCTCGACCCGCGATGTCACCTTTGACCGGGTGCTGTTGCCGGTAGAGCGCTGCGAGGCCTTTACCTTTGCCGCCGCCAAGGGGCTGCGGGCCGGGGATCGCGACAGCGTCGGCGATTTCTATGCGCTGGTCTGGCGCGATCAGGACGGCGCGCTGAACCGCATCCTTGATCCGCTGGCAAGCTCGCTGCCCTATGGCGCCTTTGCGCCCGCCGAGATCTATGATCTGCCCGCCATGCAGGCCCGTCGCCACGACAAGGGCTATTTCGAACAGGTCCGGGGCGAGACCCCGCACAAATTCGCGCCGCCGACCTCGATCCTTCAGGTGCATGTGCCCACCGCCACGCCGGGCGGCACGCTGGCGGCGCTGACCCGGCAGTTCGAACGGCTCGGCGCGCGCGTCGCCGCCGGCCTGCCGCTGGAGCCGGATGACGAGCTGTTCGCTGGCTATGACGCGGTGCAGTTGCTGCCCGTCGAGCCGACCACCGTCTACGAGGCCGGTCCCGCCTTCTGGACAGACAGCGATGCCGATGACAGCGCGGTCACCGCCCATCTGATGCGCCCCGATACCACCAACTGGGGCTATGACATCGTGATCAGCGGCATGGCGACGGTCAATCCAGTGCTGCTGGAAACCGCGCGCCCCGACGAGCTGGTCGATCTTGCCGCCGTGCTGCACAACTTTCCGCGCTACCCCAAGATGCTGGTGATCGATCTGGTGTTTGGCCACGCCGACAATCAGGGGTTGAATGCGCTGAACAGCCATTTCTTCGCCGGGCCGAACATGTACGGCCAGAACCTTGATTACCATAACCCTTTCGTGCGGGCGATCCTGCTGGAAATGCAACGCCGCAAGGTCGATTTCGGCGCTGATGGCGTGCGCGTCGACGGCGCGCAGGATTTCAAATGGTGGGATGCCAGCACCCAGCAGATGCGCCATGACGACGCCTATCTTCAGGAAATGTCCGAGCTGGTGCAATCCATCGCGGGCACCGAGTATCATCCGTGGTTCGTGTTCGAAGACGGCCGCCCGTGGCCGCAGGAAGACTGGGAGCTCAGTTCGGATTACCGCGCGGTGATCGAGAACCAGAGGGATTTCGACCCCGACGTGTTCCAGTGGGGGCCGCTGACCTTTGCCCATAACACGCCGTTCATCTACACGTTCTGGCTATCGAAATACTGGCGCATCAAGGAAATCCTGACCCGCGGCAGCAACTGGATCTCGGGCACCGCCAACCATGACACCTTGCGCCGGGGCACGCAGGTCAGCCCGAAGCTGAACATCAACACCCGCCTTGGCGAGACCAAGATGGAAATCCTCGACAAGGCCTATGACAACCCGGCGGTGTCGATCCTGACCTATGCCGCGCTGCCGGGCGTGCCGATGGATTTCCTGAATGCGACGGCGCGGGCGAGCTGGGGTTTCGTGCGCAATCAGGATGACAAATATGGCGTCAAGGTGGTGGCCGAAGAGGCGATCTCGTTGAAATGGCAGGTCGATGAATATGCCTATTCGATCCCCGGCGCGTTCCGCTTCCTCAAGGAGTTGGGGTTTGAAACCCGCGAGGATCTGGCCCGGTTCATGGAATTTCTGCCCGCGCTGGTCGAGGTGACCGATTACGACCTGCACACCATCGCCACCTTGCTCAATGCGGTGGAACCGACGCTGGCGGGGCCGCACCCGGTCACCGTCGGCGTGCTGAAACAGATCGCGCGGGCGTGGATGGATGACATGCACGAATATTGCAACGTCTCGCACTCCACTTCCAAACTGGACCCGGTGCAGACCAACGCCATGCGCCGCCTGCGCATGTTCCGCCTGCACAACCCGTGGCTGCGGCACAACCTGCGCCCCGACGATCATTTCCGCTACGTCGAGCCGATCGACGGGCGCACCGTGTTCGTCAGCCTGCGCAATGCGCCGCAGGGCGGTGAGGTGTTCACCATCTGCCATATGGAAGGAGGCGAGACCGAGGAAATCGACCCGCTCGACCTGCTGCCCGACTCGGTGTCGCGCAACGATTGGTACCTGGCGATCCGCAGCCCCGGCATCGGGTCTGATTACATGGGCGGGCCGATCACGCTGCGCGATTCGATGGGGCTGGTGTTCACACGGGGGCTTGATGTGACCCACCTGTCGGACGAGCCGCACTGAACCTTTGACGCCGCCGCGCATCCGTGCCCTGCTGGGGGCATGGATGCGCTGCCCTATGACCTGATCCCTCCGCCCACGGCGCTTGGCCTCGTGGTGCTGCAATCGGACGAAAGCGTCGAAGACGACATGCGGCGTCTTTTGCCGCCCGAGGCGTCTCTGCTGGTCAGCCGGGTGCCGTCTGGGGCCGAGGTCACGCCCGAAACCCTCGCCGCGATGGAACGTCACCTGTCTGGCGCAGCGGCGCTGTTTCCGCAGGGCAAGCGGTTCGCGGCGATGGGTTATGGCTGTACATCAGGGGCGGCGCAGATCGGCCCGGCGCGGGTGGCGGCCCGCCTGCGCGCTGGCGCGGATGTGACCCGCGTCACCGATCCGGTGACGGCGCTGATCGCGGCCTGCGCGGCGCTGGGCGTGACGCGGCTGGGGCTGGTGTCGCCCTATCTGGCCGAGGTGTCGGGGCGGCTGCGCGCGGTGCTCGGCGCGCAAGGCATCGCCACGCCGGTGTTTGTCAGCTTTGATGTCCCCGAGGAATCGCGGGTGGTGCGGATCTCGCCGCACAGCCTGATGGTCGCGGCGCAGGACGTGGCGCGGCGCACCCCGGTGCAGGCGCTGTTCCTGTCCTGCACCAACCTGCGCACGCTGGAGGTGATCGACCCGCTCGAGGAGGCTCTGGGCATTCCGGTGCTGTCGAGCAACCTCGTGCTCGGCTGGCACATGGCGCAGCTGGCCGGGGTGGCGGCGCGCGGGCCGGGGCGGCTGTTCAGACCCGAAGGCTGAGCCCTTGGCGCGATGCCCAAAGCCTGCGCGCTGTATCGTCTGCCGTGCTTATTCCCAACGTCGCCAGCGCCAGCGCGGCGGTGCCGATCACCGTCGCCTCGGCAAAGTCATCGCGCAATGTCCCGTCCCACAGCGCCGCAAGCCGCGCCGGATCGGTTTCGCCATCGTTCAGACGGCGGGTGTCATCGGGGCGCAGGGCGGGCAGGCTTTCTTCCCAAGGGGTCGCATTGCGCAGGCCGAACCCCTCGATCGCCTTGGACGGATGGCGTTCGAATTCACCGCCCCCGCCCTTGATCACCGTCAGACCTTGCAGGCCAAGGATCTGCCCGGCGTCCTGTTGCAGCAGCCGGTAGGGCGGGTGGAACACGCCTTGCACGCTATGGCTGGCGCGCCCGGGGTTGAGCATCCGGCACACGGTGTTGACGCAAGAGCGCAGGTGCAGCACGTCGCGCAGCCGCAGCAGGCGGAACAGCGCCGGCGACAGGCGTTCAAGCGGCAGGTAGACGATGCCGCGCGCCGCGAGCAGCGCGCGCGCCTCGGACGGGTCATCGGCCACAGCAATGCCCAGCGGTGCCAGCCCGGCGCGCACCGCGCCATCGGCGCAGTTCCAGCCATGCAGCAGCACCGGATGCCCGGCATCCGCCACCAGCCGCGCCGACAGCAGGAACCACGGCAACCCGCGGGTGCGCCCCGCGGCATAGCTGGGCCAATCCAGCGCCGGGCGCGGCATGTCTGGCATGGCATCCTGCGCGGCGGCGGCAAAGCCGGCGATCTCGTCGGCGGTCTCGCCCTTCATGCGCAGCAGCATCAGCAGCGCGCCGATGGCATGCGGGTCGGCCTCGCCCGACAGCATCAGGCGCATGGCGTCGGTGGCTTCGTCGCGGGTCAGCGACCGCGACCGCCCGGGGCCGCGCCCCAGCGTGCGAACATGTGCGCCCAGTGTCATTCAGCCGCTTCCCTTGCGATGGCCGAGGCAAGGATCGCGCCCAGTTCGGGGCGGCACGAGCCGCAATTGCTGCCCGCATCGAGCGCCGCGCCGATGGCGTCGACGCTTAGCAGGTGTTGCTCTTCGATGGCCTGCAGGATGGTGTTCAGCCCGACGTTGAAACAGGCGCAGACCATCGGGCCGGGATCGGGCGCATCGGCGGGGGGCTGGCCGGTCAGCGCATGGGGCGCTTCGGTGCCCGGCAGGTTGGCGAGAAAATCGCGTTTCAGCGCCACCGGCTCGGGGCCGGCAAACAGCGCGGCGACAAGCTGGCCGTCGTGGTGAAAGGCGATGCGGGCGCGCCCCTTGCGTGCATCGAGCATGACCTGCGCCTCGGCACCCGGCAGCCCGAACAGTTTGCGGGCATAGCCTTCCCAATCCTCGGGCGCACTCAGCCCGGCCAGTTCGGCGCGCTGCCCGGCACGGGTGCGCGCGCGCGCCCAATAGGCGCAATCGGGGGTGAAATCGCTGCTCGACACGGCGAAACCGTACCATGCGGGGGTGAATTTGGCCACCGAAACAACGCTGGCCTTGCTTTCGGGCTGCCCTGACACCGGGTCGGTGTTGGGCGCAACCAGCGCATCGACGCGGGCGGCGGGGGCGGTTTCGCCGGTCCAGTGCATGGGGGCAAAGACATCGCCCCGGTGAACCGCATCGGTCAGCCTTGCGCGCAAGATGGCGCGGCCCTGCGGGCTGTCGAGTTGCACCAGATCGGCGGGGGCAATGCCAAGACGCGCGGCGTCATCGGGATGGATTTCAAGGAAGGGCTCGGCCAGATGCGCCGCAAGGCGCGGTGCGCGGGCGGTGCGGGTCATGGTGTGCCACTGATCGCGAATGCGCCCGGTGTTGAAGCGGAACGGGCGGTCCTGCGTGGGAACCGAGGCAGGCGCGCGGTGGCGCACCGGGATCATCCGGGCCTTGCCGCCCGCGTGGTAGAACTGCCCGTCGGCAAAGAAGCGCCCGCCAGTCCGGTTCGCGCTGGCGGGCCAGCGAAACGGGGCCATCGCGGCATAATCGCTGTCGGTCATGTCGGCCTTGGCGGAAATGTCGAAATCGCGGCCCAGCTTGCCCGCGATGCCCGACAGCGCCGCGTATTCGCGAAAGATCTCGGCGGGCGAGGCGTAATCGAAGCCGCTGGCATAGCCCATGCGGCGACCGACCTGCGCAAGGATCTGCCAGTCGGGGCGGGTGTCGCCGGGGGCGGGCAGGGCGGCGCGCTGGCGGCTGATGGTGCGATCCGAATTGGTGACGGTGCCGTCTTTTTCGCCCCATGCGGTGGCGGGCAGCAGAACATGCGCCAGCCGCGCCGTATCGGTCTGCGCGGTGATGTCGGACACCACGACGAAATCGCAGCCCGCGATAGCATCGCGCACTGCATCGGCATCGGGCATGGTGACGGCGGGGTTGGTGTGGATGATCCACAGCGCCTTGATGCGCCCATCGCCGACCGCCTCAAACATCTCGACCGCCTTCTTGCCGGGGGCATCGGCGATGGCGGGGCTGTCCCAGAAATCATGCACGGCGGCGCGGTGATCGGCGTTTTCCAGATCGAGATGACAGGCAAGCATGTTGGCCAGCCCACCGACCTCGCGCCCGCCCATGGCGTTGGGCTGGCCGGTGACCGAAAACGGCCCCGTTCCCGGCGTGCCGATGCGCCCGGTGGCAAGGTGGCAATTGAGGATCGCATTCACCTTGTCGGTGCCAGATGTGCTTTGGTTGACGCCCTGGCTGTAGACGGTGACGACCTTTTGCGTGCCGATCCACAGCTTGTAAAAGGCATCCAGCTCGGCGCGCGGCAGCCCGGTCACCGCGTCGTCATCCAGCGCGGCGGCGGCAATGGCATCGCTCAGGCCGGTGACATGGGCGGCGAATTCGTTATTCACCGCGCCCGCAGCCTCGATCGCCCCCAGCAGCCCGTTGAACAGCGCCACATCGCTGCCCGCCTTCAGCGCCAGATGCATGTCGGCGCCATCGCAGGACGCGGTGCGGCGCGGGTCGATCACAACCAGCTTCGCTCCGGTCTTCTTGCGGGCGGCAAGGATGCGCTGGTACAGCACCGGATGGCACCACGCGAGGTTGGAGCCCACCAGCACCACCAGATCCGCCTCTTCGAGGTCTTCATAGGTGCCTGGCACGGTATCGCTGCCAAAGGCCCGCTTGTGCCCCGCCACCGAAGACGCCATGCACAGCCGCGAATTGGTGTCGATGTTGGCGCCGCCGATGTAGCCCTTCATCAGCTTGTTGGCGACGTAGTAATCCTCGCTCAGCAATTGGCCCGAGACGTAGAACGCCACGCTGTCCGGCCCGTGTTGCGCCACCGTTTCGCGAAAGCGGTCCGCCACCAGATCGAGCGCCTCGTCCCAGCTGGCATCCTGCCCGTGAATGCGGGGGGAGAGCAGGCGGCCCTCCATCCCCAGTGTTTCGCCAAGGGCAGAGCCCTTGGAACAGAGCTTTCCGTAATTGGCCGGGTGGTCCGGGTCGCCCCGCACCTCCAGCCCGCCCGCTCCGTCGGCCCGCAGCCGCAGGCCACAACCGACACCGCAATAGGGGCAGGTCGAGCGGATCTCGGGAAAGCTCTGATCGGCCATCAGGCGGCACTCCGCTGGGCAATGGCATCGCCATTCAGCAGGATACGATCGCCGTCGATGCGCACCGGGTAGGTGTCGATGGTATAGGCATCCACCCCATGCGACTTGCCGGTGCTCAGCTCGAAGATGGTGTTGTGCAGCGGGCAGGTGACAGAGGTGCCGTGCACGATGCCCTCGCTCAGCGGGCCGCCCTTGTGAGGGCAGGCGTTGGTGACGGCAAACACTTCATCCTCGGCGGTGCGGAACACCGCAAGACAGCCGACCTTGGTCTTGACCTGCCGCGCGCCGCGCAGGGGCACGTCGTCGATATGTCCGATGTCGATCCAGTTCATTCTGCTGCCTCCTGGGTGAGATCCGCCATGGGTTGAAATTTCACCGCCTCGGACGGCACGGCGCGTTCCGCCCAAGGGTCGTGCTGGTAGACGCTTTGCGAGATGTCGAACCGTTCGACCAGCGCCTTGCGGGTGGCCGGATCGGCGAGGGTTTCCTTCACCCAGTCAAGGCCAACCTTGGCGACCCACTTGTAGGCCCGATCAAGGTATTTGGCGTTTTCGCGGTACAGCTGCACAAAGGCCGAGGTCCATTCGATCACCTCGTCCTCAGTCGTCAGGTCCACCAGCCGTTCGGTTTCCTTGACATCCATGCCAGCCGCCCCGGCGACGCTAAGCTGATAGCCGCTGTCGACGCAGATCACGCCGATGTCCTTGCAGGTGGCCTCGGCGCAGTTGCGCGGGCAGCCCGACACGCCCAGCTTGACCTTGTGCGGCGTCCACGATGCCCAGAGCTTTTTCTCAAGCTTGACGCCAAGGCCGGTGCTGTCCTGGGTGCCAAAGCGGCACCAGTCCTTGCCAACGCAGGTCTTCACCGTGCGCAGACCCTTGGTATAGGCGTGCCCCGACACCATGCCGGCCTGATTGAGATCGTGCCAGATCGCGGGCAGGTCTTCTTTCTGGATGCCCAGAAGGTCGATGCGCATGCCGCCCGTCACCTTGACCGTGGCGCCGTATTTCTCGGCGGCCTGCGCGATGGCGATCAGTTCCTGCGGCGTGGTCATGCCGCCCCACATCCGCGGCATCACCGAATAGGTGCCGTCCTTCTGGATATTGGCGTGGTTGCGCTCGTTGACGAAACGGCTTTGCGGGTCGTCCTTGTAATCGAGCGGCCAGTCGGCGAGCAGGTAGAAATTCACCGCCGGGCGGCAGGAATGACATCCGTTGCGGGTTTTCCAGCCCAACTCCTGCCAGACCGCTTCCTGGCTTTTCAGCTCTTTGGTCTTGATCAGGCGGCGCACGTCTTCGTGGGTCAGATCGCAGCACCCGCAGATCGGCTGCGCGGTCGGCAGCACGAAATCATCGCCCAGCGTCACCGACAGCACCTGTTCCACCAGCCCGGTGCAGGTGCCGCAGGAGGCCGAGGCCTTGGTGGTGGCGCGGATCGCGCCAAGGTCGCTTGCGCCAGCCTCGATGGCGCTGACGATGTCGCCCTTGCATACGCCGTTGCAGCCGCAAATCTCTGCCTCAGGCGGCAATGCTGCAACGGCTGACAGAGGGTCCGCCTGGGCCCCCCCCTGATAGGACGGGCCGAAAATCAGGGTCTCGCGCATGTCGGCAATGTCGGTGCCGTCCTTGATCAGGCCGAAGAACCAGTTGCCATCGGCGGTGTCGCCATACATCACCGCACCGATCAGGCGATCGTCTTCGATCACGAGGCGCTTGTAGACGCCGCGCGCCGGGTCGCGGAACACGATGTCTTCGCGGCCCTCGCCATCGGCGAAATCCCCGGCCGAGAACAGATCGCAGCCGGTCACCTTTAGCTTGGTGCTCAGCTCGCGCATGACAAAGCTGTCGTCCTGCCCAAGCAGCGTTTTCGCCAGCACCTTGGCCTGATCGTATAGCGGCGCGACAAGGCCGAAGAGGTTGCCATCGTATTCAACGCATTCGCCAACGGCGTAGACGTCGGGTGTTTGTGTGCGCATCTGAGCGTCGACCTTGATGGCGCGCCCGCAGGCGATGCCGCTGTCCTGCGCCAGTTTGACGGCGGGGCGGATGCCCACGGCCATGCAGACGATATCGCAGGGCAGTTCGGTGCCATCGCCAAGGTTGACCTGTTCGGCACACCCGTTGCCGATGATCTCCTTGGTCTGCGCTTCGAGGATGACGTTGATGCCGCGCCGTTCCAGATCCTTTTTCAGCAGGTAGCCCGCCGCCGGATCGAGCTGCCGCTCCATCAGGTGCGAGGCGATGTGCAGCACGGTAACCTCCATGCCGCGCAGGCGCAGCGCCGCTGCGGCTTCAAGCCCCAGCAGGCCACCGCCGATCACCACCGCCTTGGCACCGGGGCGGGCGGCGGCCTCGGTCATGGCGCTGGTATCCTCCAGATCGCGGAACGCCACCACGCCGGGCAGATCGTGGCCGGGCAGCGGGATGATAAAGGCCGAAGACCCGGTGCCGAACACCAGCTTGTCATAGGGCACGTCGCCGTTTTCCCCGACAACCACCTTGCGCGCGGTATCGACCGAGATGACCTTTTCGCCAAAGCGCGTGGTCACCTTGTTGGCGGCGTACCAGTTATCGTCATGGGTGACGATCTCGGCGTAGCTCTTTTCGCCGGACAGCACCGGCGAGAGCATGATGCGGTTGTAGTTGCCGCGCGGTTCAGCGTTGAAAAGGGTGATGTCATAGGCGGTCGCGTCCGCCTCGATCAGCTGTTCGAGCAGGCGGCCAGAGGCCATGCCCGCTCCGATGACGACGAGTTTCTGCATGGGTCAGCTCCTCAGACGTACCAGGACACGATATGCGCGATGGCACCGTGCTGGTAGATGGGCAGGGCGACCATCGAGCCGTAGCCCTCGGTCAGGGTGGGGGCACCAGAGACGATCACCGGCAGGCCAGAGGCCAGTACCTTGCCGATATTGCCCTGATTGGCGGTGACACGGCGCGGGGAGGTGTCGTTGTCGTCGGTCCACAACGGGCCGTCGCGCTCGCAGATGCCGTCGGTCAGGATCGCGGCGATTTCGTGCCCGACCTTCTCGGGGCGCGCGTCCCAGATTTCAAAGCGCCGCGCGATGGGGGTGCCGCGCGCCGACAGCAGCGTCAGCACGAACTGGCGGTCATGCGGCACCGGGATCGGCAGGCCCAGCCCGGTGGTCAGCCCGGCCTTGCCAGCGCTGTCGGCGCGGATGAAGCGATAGCCAGAGCCCAGCTCGCGGAACAGCATCGGGGTGGAGGCCGACCACACGCCGCCCGGAAGGCCCTGACCGCGTGGGAAATGCGTGTGCTGGCTGACCCATTCGAAATGCTTGGCGGCGCCGTAATAGCCATCGTCCAGCATCATCAGCCCGTCGAGTTCCGACCAGACCTCGATTGCGCCGATGCGGGCGTCATCATCGCCGCACAGCACCACCAGCACCGCCTTGAGGGCATCGCCGTCAAACACCGGGATGGCGACGGCGCTGGTCAGGCCAGCCTCGGCGGCGGCCTCGGTGCGCTTGAAATACGAGCCGTCGAAGCCCTTGAGGACGATGGGGCGCTGTTCGGCCCATGCCTTGCCCGGCAGGCCTTCGCCCTTGGCGAAGCTGATGGCGCGGGTGGCGTCCTCAAAGGCGGAAAGCCCGCCGTAATTGCCGGTGGCAAGCACCAGCCGGTCCCCTTCGGGAACCCAGAATTCCGTGACCTGAAGAAAGGTCTTTACGGGTGCGTCAAGTACGGTGTCCATCGGGATGACCCCCAGTCAGAGAGGTTGCCGCGCGCCGCCGTAGCGGGGCACGCAGGCCGGTTCAGGCGGCTTGTTGTTTCGTCGCGGGCGGGGCTTTGGCGTTGGTCTTGCCATGCTTGCCGTGCTCGTATTCCTCGAGGAAATTCAGCACCTGCTCGCGGTAGAGGTAGTAATCGGGATGCTCGAGCAGCGCCTTGCGGCTGCGCGGGCGCGGCAGGTTCACATCGACGATCTTGCCGATGGTGGCCTGCGGGCCGTTGGTCATCATCACCACGCGGTCGGCCAGCAGGATCGCCTCGTCGACGTCATGGGTGACGCAGACGGCGGTGACCTTGGTGCGCGACCAGACCTCCATCAGCACCTCTTGCAGCTCCCAGCGGGTGAGGCTGTCGAGCATGCCGAAGGGTTCGTCCAGCAGCAACAGCTTGGGCGACAGGGCAAAGGCGCGGGCGATGCCGACGCGCTGTTTCATGCCGTTCGACATGTCGGCGGCACAGCGGTCCATCGCATCCGCCAGCCCGACGCGTTCAAGGTAGTATTCCACCACCTCCTGCCGTTCGGCCTGCGATGCGCGGGGGTAGACCTTGTCGACCCCGATGGCGCAGTTTTCACGTGCGGTCAGCCATGGGAACAGGTTGGGCGACTGGAACACCACGGCGCGTTCGGGATCGGCGCCGAGCACGGCGCGCCCATCGAGCTTGATCGCGCCTTTCGAGATGCTGTTGAGCCCGGCGGCCATGGTCAGCACGGTGGATTTGCCGCAACCCGAATGGCCGATGAGCGAGATGAATTCGCCCTTGTTCATCTTTAGGTTGAAGTCCTCGACCACGGTGAGGGGGCCCTTGGGCGTGGGGTAGATCTTGTGCAGCTGGCTGAAGTCGAGAAATCGGTCTTCGCGCAGGCTGCCGGTCGCGTCCTGCACGGCGGCGGGCAGATTCGAGGCCGCGCCGTGGATCGGCGTGATGTCGGGCAGGGTGTGGCTGCTTGCCGTCTTGGCCTCGATGCCGACGTCCATCAGATAGGTGGTGACGGCGGCGCGCAGGCACTTGAATTCCTCGTTGTGGTTCATCTCGCCCCGATCGCGAGGGCGGGGCAGCGTGACGGTGAATTCCTCGCCCAGCGTGCCATCGGGGTTGAGCGCGATGATGCGGTCGGCAAGGATGATCGCCTCGTCGACATCGTTTGTGATCAGCACGCAGGTCTTCTTGTCCTGGTTCCAGATCGCCTCGATCTCGTCGGCAAGGTTGGCGCGGGTCAGCGCATCAAGCGCCGAGAGCGGCTCGTCAAGCAGCAGCATTTCCGGGTTCATCGCCAGCGCGCGGGCGACGTTGACCCGCTGGCGCATACCCCCCGACAATTCCGCCGGGCGGCGGGTAGCGGCGTGGCTCAGGCCGACCATCTTGACGTATTTGGCGACGGTCGCTTCCTTCTCGGCTTTTGGCATCTGCGGGAAGACGCTGTCGAGCGCGAGCTGCACGTTGCCGTTCACCGTGAGCCAAGGCATCAGCGAATAGTTCTGGAAGATCACGCCGCGCTCGGGGCCGGGACCGTCGATCTCGGCCCCCCGATAGGTGACCTTGCCACGGCTGGGCTTTTCCAGCCCCGCCATCAGGTTGACCAGCGTGGTCTTGCCCGAGCCGGAGAAGCCCAGCAGGACGAGGAATTCGCCCTGCTGGACATCCAGATCGATGCCGTTGAGAACCTTGCTTTCGTGCAGGCCAGTGCCGAAGCACTTGAAGACGTTTTCGAACTTGAGGAGGCTCATGGGATGTCCTTTCGCGCTGCCAGTGGCGGTCAGCGGTTGTTCGAGAAGGTGAAGAGCGATTGCAGCGCGAACATCACCCGATCCAGCAGGAAGCCGATGATGCCGATGGTGAAGACGGCGACCATGATCTTGGCGAGCGAGCTGCTGGAGCCGTTCTGGAATTCATCCCAGACGAATTTGCCAAGGCCGGGGTTCTGCGCCAGCATCTCGGCGGCGATCAGCACCATCCAGCCAACCCCGAGGCTCAGCCGCAGGCCGGTGAAGATCAGCGGCAGGGCGCTGGGCAGCACCAGCTTGGTGATCTTGGTCCAGGTGTTCATTTTCAGCACCTTCGACACGTTGACCAGATCCTTGTCGATGCTGGCCACGCCAAGCGCAGTGTTGATCAGCGTCGGCCAGAGCGAGCAGAGCGTCACGGTGATTGCCGAGATCAGGAAGGATTTGGAGAACAGCCCGTCATTGCTCGCCACCGCAGCCGAGATGATCATCGTCACGATCGGCAGCCATGCCAGCGGCGAGACCGGTTTGAAGATCTGCACCAGCGGGTTGATCGCCGAGTTGGCATAGGGCGACAGGCCGGCGAGGATACCGAGCGGAATGGCGATGGCAGACCCGATCAGGAAGCCGAAGAACACGGTTTTGATCGAGGTCCAGATCTGCTGATAATAGCTCGGGGCCCCGGTATAGGCGATATCCTTGACCTGATCGGCTTTGCCCGCAGCGATGAGCTTTTCATTGCGGGCGGCGACCATGTCTTCGAATTTGCCCTGTTTGGCGGCCTTGGCGGCGGCATCCTGATTGAGCAGGACCGCCTCGTGCCAGACTTCGGCCGGGCCGGGAACGGCGCCGAGCGAGGTCTGCACCTTGGGGGCCAGCGTGCCCCACATCAGCAGGAAGGCGGCGATGGCGACCAGCGGCACCCCGAGCAGCAGCCAGATGTCCTTGAGCTGGGCCTTGGGGTTGTCGCCTGCGGCGGCCTTTAGAATGGGGGTCACCCAGGACAGACCAAGCACGCGGAACCATGCGTCCGCCTTGTTGATGCGGGTGAAGAGACGCGCGCGGCGGGCGTCGCGGGCCGCATCCGTGGCGTATTCGGGGTCGACGGTCGTCATCAGGGAAGTCCTCGGCTTTGACGGGGTACGGGAGGCTGGGTGGACGCTCGTTCCTTGCGGAACCTCGCCCCACCCGCCGTCCCGCAGATGGTCCTTGGCGGGAGGGGGTGAGTATTCGCCTTTAGGCTGAATGCTCACCCTGTCTTTCAGGCTGCGCCCGTTGCCCGGCGCAGGGGACGGGACATCAGCCCTTCACCTCGGTGCCGACCACGGTCTGGTCACCTTTGAGGCCAATCGGCAGGCTTTCGAGGTAAGCGTTGGGGGTTTTGCCGTCATAAGGGATGCCGTCGATGATATCGGAGGCAGGGGTCGCATCCTTGTAGCCGTCGCTGTCCCAAGGGAAATCAGCTTCGTTGGCGAGACCTTCATCAACCAGAGCGCGAGCGGCGTCGAGGTAGATGGCAGGCTTGTAGACCGACTTGGCGATCTCGTCGTACCATTCATCCGACTTGGCTTCGGGGATCTGGCCCCAGCGGCGCATCTGCGTGAGGTACCAGACCGCGTCGGAGTAGAACGGGTAGGTGGCGTTGTAGCGGAAGAACACGTTGAAATCGGGAACGGCGCGCTTGTCGCCCTTTTCGTATTCGAAGGTGCCGGTCATCGAATTGGCGATCACCTCGGCATCGGCGCCGACATATTCGGGCTTCGACAGCATTTCGACCGCTTCCATGCGGTTGGCGTTGTCGTTTTCATCCAGCCACATGGCGGCGCGGATCAGCGCCTTGACGACGGCCTTGGTGGTGTTGGGGTTTTCCTCGGCGAAGCTGGCAGCAATGCCGAACACCTTTTCGGGGTTGTTCTTCCACAGCTCGTAATCGGTGATCACCGGAACGCCGATGCCCTTGAACACCGCGGCCTGGTTCCACGGCTCGCCGACGCAATAGCCGTAGATCGTGCCGGCCTCGAGCGTGGCGGGCATCTGCGGCGGCGGGGTCACCGACAACAGCACATCGGCGCCGATCTGGCCGCTGACGTTCTCGGGCGAGTAATACCCCGGCTCAAGCCCGCCAGCGGCGAGCCAGTAGCGCAGCTCGTAATTGTGGGTCGACACCGGGAACACCATGCCCATGTTGAAGGGCTTGCCCTCGGCGCGGTATTTTTCCACCACCGGGGCCAGCGCCGAGGCGCTGATCGGGTGCTGCGGCAGGCCGTCGGCATTGGTGGGGATGTTGGGCTTCATCTGGTCCCAGATCTCGTTCGACACGGTGATGCCGTTGCCGTTCAGGTCCATCGAAAAGGGCGTGATTATATGCGCCTGCGTGCCATAGCCGATGGTCGCGGCCAGCGGCTGGCCAGCCAGCATATGCGCCCCGTCAAGCTGCCCGCCGATGACGCCGTCCAGCAGCACCTTCCAGTTGGCTTGGGCTTCGAGGGTCACAAACAGGCCTTCGTCGAGGAAGTAGCCCTGTTCATAGGCCACCGCGAGCGGCGCCATGTCGGTCAGCTTGATAAAGCCGAAGGTGAGCTCGTCTTTTTCAAGGTCCTGCGCGAGGAGGGGGCCGGCAAGCGCCGTTGAGGCACTGAGCGCGAGGAGAAGTTTCTGCATTCGATCGGTCCCTTTGGATGAAGGCCCGGATGCGTCCGGGCGAAACGTGAAAAAGCCGCTGACTCGTCTTGATCGGTGGAGGATCACGACAGTCGAGCGGCTTTGCTCAGGATTTCCCGGTCTTTGGGAGAATTTTGCGAGACAGGCGCCATTGCAGGTCTCTTGCCATCCATATGCGGCAGGGGCGGGCCGCGTCTCAAGAATTAATTCCGAGATTCTGCATCTTTTACCGGGAATTCGGCGTTTCGATGCTGCAGATGCACAATAACTGTGCGTCAGTCTTTGGAAGGCTCGAAAATTCGGCCATCGAAGAACGCGTCAGGTTCCAGGAACAGCCGGCCCGAGACCGAGGCGACGGCGGTCTGCTCGCGCAGCGTGCCTTCGATCTTCGACGAAGCACCGGGCAGTTCGGCGCGGGTGTTCGCAAGTGCATCGCGGTACAGATCCGAGCGGAACACGGTTCGGGCGGCCTTTGCCGCCGCCGCCCGGTCAAGCCCGGTGCGGGCGGCAAGCTGCATGCCGATCCATTCCGCCTGACTGCGCCATGGAAAACCTGCCGCGCCGCGATGGAATTCGACAAAGCGGTCGACCTGACGCTCTTCGCCGCGCTGCGAGATCACCATGCGCCCGGTCAGTGCCCGGTCGAGCAGTTCGCTCGGCAGGTCGAGGTATTCCTTGCGGCTGAGCAGCTCGGCGGCCAGCGTGCGCGCATCCGGCTCGGCCAGCCAGCGCCCGGCGCGCCAGACCGCACGGATCAGCCGGCCGACAAGGTCGGGCTGTGCCGCGGCCCAGTCAGAGCGCACCGCCAGCACCTTTTCCGGTGAAAACGACCAGATCGCATTGCCCGGCAGCAGCAACTGCCCGACGCCGTTTTCCACCGCGATCGACCCCCATGGCTCGCCGACGCAAAAGGCGTCGATCTCGCCCGCTTCCAGCGCCTGCGCCATCAGCGAGGGCGGCACGGTGCGGATATCGACGTTCTGCGGCGCCGGCATTCCCAGCGCGCTCAGCCAGTAATACAGCAGCTCGGCGTGCATCGAGAACGGAAAGGGCACCCCAAGGCGCAGCGGATGCTCGGCATGGGCAATCAGCGCCGCGCCCGCAGCGCGGGCATCGCGATAGCCGAAATCATGCCCGCCCTCGCGCATCCGCGCCGCCAGCGCGTTGCTGACACCGATGGTGTCGCCGTTGACCGACAGCACCGAAACCGCCGACAGCGGCGTACCTGTCCCGCCAAGGCCAAGCGCCGCTGCCACCGGCACCGGCGAGAGCATATGCGCCGCCTGCACCCGGCCAAAGCTGAGCATGTCGCGCACCGCAGACCATGACGGGCCACGCCGCAGATCCAGCGCGATGCTTTCCTCGGCGGCAAAGCCCATCTCATGCGCCACGATCAGCGGCGCAGCGTCCACCAGCGGCAGGAAGCCGACTTGCAGCGTATCCGCGATCATCCCAGCAGCCCCGCTGCCGTGACAAGCGCCGAGGCAACCTCGGCCACCCGTTTGCCCTGATCCATCGCCGTCTTGCGCAGCAGGGCATATGCGGCATCTTCGTCGATGCCGCGCGCCCGCATCAGCATGCCCTTGGCGCGGTCGATCATCTTGCGCTCTTCAAGCGCGCGCTTGGTTTCGGCCAGTTCGGTGCGCATCCGCTGGAACATGCGAAAGCGCGCGATGGCCGCATCCAGAATCGGCTTCACCCGGCCCGGCTGCATGCCGTCGACCACATAGGCCGACACCCCGGCCTCGATCGCGGCATCGGTCAGTCCGGCGCCGCTTTTGTCGACGAACATCGCGACGGGGCGGTCCATCGGGCCGGAGGCCAGCGCCAGTTCTTCGAGCATGTCGCGCGACGGGTTTTCCAGATCGATCAGCACCACGTCCGGGCTGATCGCCTGAATGCGGCGGGCCAGCCCGGTGGGTTCCGAGATGACATGCACATCGAAATCGCCCGCATCGCGCAGGCTGTCGACGATCAGAAGAGCGCGGTCGCGGTCGGGTTCGACGACGACGATCGAAAGCGTTACCATGCTGCAGACATGCCATACCCGGGGCCATTGTAAAGCGAACGCCTGCGTTTGCGGCGCGCATTCCGGGGCGGTGCTGAAAATACCGGCGCCTTCGTTTCAGGGATGGCGTTTGCCTCGGCAAGGCCGCGGCGCATCTGGGCGGCGCGCTTGGCCAGTTCCGGGGCGAAGGCCGGAAGCGCCATGGGACCGATGGCGGCAGTCTCGGGCAATGGGCGCAGGATCACGTTGGTCCGGTCAGCGCTGACAGGCCTGACTTCCCGGGCTCAACGGTGCAGGCGGCCCTGCGGCCCGGGCAGGGTTGCACACGGGCTGTGCGGCGCGCCGGGCTGTTGCCGCGCGCCTTGCGCTCCTAGCTCTGCCGCAAGAGACAGGAGAACGGCATGGAACTTGGCCTATATACTTTTGGCGATGTCGGCACCAACCCGGCCACCGGCGAAAAGGTCGATGCGCGCAAGCGGTTGAAGCATCTGCTGGAAGAGATCAGGCTGGCGGATGAGGTGGGCCTTGATGTGTTCGGCCTTGGCGAGCATCACCGGGCGAATTACGCGGTCTCCTCGCCTGCCACCGTGCTGGCGGCGGCGGCATCGGTGACATCGAAGATCCGGCTCAGCTCGGCGGTGACGGTGCTCAGCTCGGATGACCCGGTGCGGGTCTACCAGCAATTCGCCACGCTGGACAATCTCAGCGACGGGCGGGCCGAGCTGATGGTGGGGCGTGGCAGCTTCATCGAGAGCTTCCCGCTATTTTACGACGCGCTGTTCGAGGAAAAGCTGGCGATGCTGCTGGAAATCGACGCGCAGACGCTGCTGCGCTGGCCGGGCAGCGATCACACGCAGGCGGTCGACCGGCAGGGGGTCTATCCGCGCCCAGTGTCGGGCAGGCTGCCGATCTGGATCGCCGCCGGGGGCAGCCGGCAAAGCATGGTGCGGGCTGGCGCTTTGGGCCGCCCGCTGGCGCTGGCGATCATCGGCGGTGAACCGCGTCGGTTCTCGGCGCTCACCAATCTGTATCGCCGCGCGGCGGCGCAGGCGGGGCACGCAGACAGCGCGCGGGTGTCGATGAACGTACACGGCTTTGTCGCCAAGGATGCGCGGCGCGCGGCGGATCTGTTCTATCCGGCGCAAAAGGTGGTGATGGACCAGCTGGGCCGCGAGCGCGGCTGGGGGCCGCAAAGCCGGGCGCAGTTCGATGCCGCGATGGGCCCGGAGGGGGCGCAATTCGTCGGCTCTCCGGCGCAGATCACCGACAAGATCCTGTCGCTGCGCGAGGATCTGGGGTTCGACCGGGTGACCATCCAGATGGCCGCCGGGGTGATCGCGCATTCCGAAATGCTCAGGGCGATCGAGCTGCTGGGCAGCCATGTCGCGCCCGAACTGCGAAAGGCGGGGTGACGCCGTTACCGCCCCTGACGGCGGGCCATAAAGGCCAGCCGTTCGAACAGGTGCACATCCTGCTCGTTCTTGAGCAGGGCGCCATGCAGGCGGGGCAGGGCGTTGGCGCCGTCTCTCTTCAGATCTTCGGGGCTCAGATCCTCGGCCAGCAGCAGCTTGAGCCAGTCGAGCACCTCGGAGGTCGAGGGTTTCTTCTTCAGTCCGGTCTGCTCGCGCAGCTCGTAGAATTGCGTCAGCGCTTCGGTCAGCAGGGCGGGCTTGATGCCAGGGTGATGCACCTCGACGATCTGGCGCAGGGTCTCGGGGTCGGGAAAACGGATGTAGTGAAAGAAACAGCGGCGCAGGAAGGCGTCGGGCAGTTCTTTCTCGTTGTTCGAAGTGATGATGACGATGGGGCGGGTGGTCGCGCGGATGGTCTCGCCGGTCTCGTAGACGTGGAATTCCATCCGGTCGAGTTCCTGCAACAGGTCGTTGGGGAATTCGATGTCGGCCTTGTCGATCTCGTCGATCAGCAGAACCAGCTTGTGGTCGACCTCGAAGGCCTGCCACAGCTTGCCCTTGCGGATGTAATTGGCCACGTCATGCACACGGGCATCGCCAAGCTGGCTGTCGCGCAGACGGCTGACCGCGTCATATTCATAAAGCCCCTGCTGGGCGCGGGTGGTGGATTTGATGTTCCACTCGATCATCGGCAGGCTCAGTGCGCTGGCGACCTGCCGTGCAAGTTCGGTCTTGCCGGTGCCGGGCTCGCCCTTGACCAGAAGCGGGCGTTCCAGCGTGATCGCCGCGTTGACGGCGACGGTCAGATCGTCGGTGGCGATATAGTTGCCGGTTCCGTCGAAACGCATGAGGGGCCTCCTGATTGCTCGCCCCAAGGGATAGGGGCTGCGAGGGGGGCATGCAAGCCGGGCCAGATCAGGCGGGCCGCTTACGCAGAGAGGCGCTGCGGCAGGTGGCGTGCGATCGACGCCAGCGCGCCAAGGTGCAGCCAGCTGCCGCCAAGCCGGTGCAACTTGGCCCCGGTGCCCAGCTTGAACCGGATCAGCCCCGGCGCATCGTCGGAATTGAGAATGCCCAGATCAAGCAAGCGGTGCCCCTTGTCCGCAAGATACTGCATCGCCTCCCAGAGCAGGGCGTTCATCGCGTTGAGGCGGCGCCCCTCGGGCAGCGAAACGCCCATCTGCCATGTGGCCATCGGGCCATGCAGCAGAATGGCGATCGAGGCGACGGCGGTGCCATTGTGCCGCGCCTCCCAGATCAGCGCCTTGCCGGGGTTTTCGCGCGCATAGGCGGCGATCAGCGCCGGGGGCAGGGCGCGGTACTGCCGCGTGCGAGCCTGCAACGCTTCGGCGCGCATGATCCAGTGACCGCCGGACAGCGGGTGGCGGGTGATCTTCAGCGGCACGCGCGCGGTGCGGTTCAGCCGGTTGCGCCATTTCTGGTGCATGGCGGCGCGCATCGCGTCGTTGTCACCAAGCGGCAGGATGGCAAGGCTCGCGGCGGTCATCACCGGCCAGAACCCGGCAGCGCGCAGGGCCTGCCCATCTTCCTGCGCCGCGTTCAAAAGCAGGGGCGTTCGGCGCTGGCCCCGCGCCAGCGGCAGCCAGTCTTCGGGGCAAGCAGCGGTCTTGCAGACCGGCCCGCGCGAGATCAGGTCGATCTGCCCGAGCAGCGGCAGGCGGCGCGACTGGACCAGCCAGCGCATGTCGGGGTCCTGCGTCGGCCCGCTAGAGCCGCAGCGCACCGACAGGCCAAGCGCCGCAAGGGTGCGGGCGTATTCGGGCGATTGAGTCAATGGCAGGGCGAGCGATTCCATGATCTGGATTAAGGATCTGGAAAGTAAATTCGTGGTTAAGTCGCGGCATGGCACAGTTGCAAACACGGCGCCAACGGGCGCATCCCACCGGTGCAAGGTCTCTCGCGACCGTTGCGCCAAGGCCGAAACCCACCGCCGCCGCGGCGCTGCTGGTAGCGACGGCCCTGTCACTGCCCTTTGGGGCGCTGGCGTTGTTCGACCTGCTGTTCTAGACGGTCGCCGCCCAAGGGACGGCGGCAACCGGGCAGCCTCCGGGGGCGAGGATCCGCGCCCCCGGAGGCTGTGAAATCAGCGCTCAGTCCGCCAGCTTGACCAGCGCATGACGCTTCTTGCCGGCGCTCAGCTTGACAGGGGCGCTCAGGGCACCTGCGTTCAGCATCAGGCCAGCGTCGGTCAGGGCGGCATCGTCGATGCGCGCGCCGTTCTCGGTGATCAGGCGTTTGGCTTCCTTGCCCGACTTGGCCAGACCCGCGCGCACGATCACCTGCACGATGGAAATGCCGTCGCCGATTTCGTCGCGCGTCAGTTCCAGCGTCGGAAGATCGTCGCCGACGCCGCCCTTCTCGAACACCTCGCGGGCGGTTGCCTCGGCCGCGGCCGCCGCCTCGGCCCCGTGGCACAGGGTGGTGACCTCGTTCGCAAGCACGATCTTGGCCTCGTTGATCTCGGCCCCGCCAAGCGCGCCAAGCCGCTCGCACTCCTCGACCGGCAGCTCGGTATAAAGCTTGAGGAACCGGCCAACGTCGGCATCCGTCGAATTGCGCCAGAACTGCCAGAACTCATAGGGCGACAGCATGTCGGCGTTCAGCCACATCGCACCGCCGGCGGATTTGCCCATCTTCTTGCCGTCCGATGTGGTCAGTAGTGGCGAGGTCAGGCCAAAGATCTCGTGATCCAGCACACGCCGGGTCAGATCGATGCCATTGATGATGTTGCCCCACTGATCCGAGCCGCCCATCTGCAACAGGCAGCCGTACCGCCGGTTCAGTTCAAGGAAATCATAGGCCTGAAGGATCATGTAGTTGAATTCGAGAAAGCTCAGCGACTGCTCTCGATCCAGCCGCGACTTCACCGATTCAAACGACAGCATCCGGTTGACCGAGAAATGCCGCCCGATGTCGCGCAGGAAGGACAGGTAGTTCAGCTCGTCCAGCCATTCGGCGTTATTGAGCATAAGCGCGCCTGTCGGCCCGTCGCCGTAATCGAGATATTTCGCAAAGACCTGCTTCATCCCGTCGATGTTGGCGTCGATCTGCTCGGCGGTCAGCAGCGGGCGCTCATCGGCGCGAAAGCTGGGGTCGCCCACCTTGGTTGTGCCGCCCCCCATCAGGGTGATCGGCTGGTGACCGGTCTTTTGCAGCCAGCGCAGCATCATGATGTTCAGCAAATGCCCGACATGCAGCGATTTTGCGGTCGCGTCATAGCCGATATAGGTGGTGACCACTCCCGCGGTGAGCGCCTCGTCGAGGCCCTGATAATCGGTGCAATCGGCCAGAAAGCCGCGCTCCATCATGACGCGCATGAAGTCCGATTTGGGATGGTAGGTCATGGGGGTTCCCTCTAATACGATTGGGCAATCCTATAAGGCTGGGGCGCGTCGGAGTGAAGGGCAAGTTGAACGAAGGGCCGGTGTGGGCGCTGGGGGCGATGTCGGGCACGTCTTTGGACGGTGTCGATGCGGCGATGCTGCAAACTGACGGGCGGCGGATCTTTGCCTTCGGTGACAGCGGCTATCGGCGCTACACGGATGGTGAACGCAAGGTGCTGCGCGCCGCGCTGGGCCGTTGGCCGGGCGAAGATGTCAGCGCCGCCGAGACAGTGATCCTCGATGCCCATGCCGAGCTGCTGGCAAGCTTCCCGCAGGCCGAGCTGGTCGGTTTTCACGGCCAGACCCTTGCGCATGAGCCGCGCGGGCGCGGCACCTGGCAGATCGGCGACGGTGCGGCGCTGGCCGAACGCCTCGGCCGCGATGTCGTCTACGATTTTCGCTCGGCCGACGTGGCGCTGGGCGGTGAGGGCGCGCCGCTGGCGCCGTTCTTCCATTTCGCCTGCGCGCAGTGGATGGGGGCGAGCGAGCCGGTGGCCTTCCTCAACCTCGGCGGCGTCGGGAATCTGACTTGGGTGGATCCGCGCCGGGCCGCGCCGGAACAAGACGGCGCCTTGCTGGCCTTCGATACCGGCCCGGCGAACGCGCCGCTGAACGATCTTGTGGCGCAGCGGCTGGGGCTGGACTGTGATCGCGACGGCGAACTTGCGGCGCGCGGCGCCGTGGTCGACGGCGCGCTCGAGCTGTTCCTTCAAGAAGACTATTTCCGCCGGATGCCACCCAAGTCACTCGACCGCGATGATTTTTCGCTGATGCTTGACCTGGTGCGCGAACTCGATGACGCGGATGCGGCTGCCACGATGACCGCCATGGCCGCCACGGCGGTGATGCTGGGGATGGAGCATTGTCCGATCCCGCCCGCCCGCCTGCTGGTCTGCGGCGGCGGTCGGCACAATCCGGTCATGATGCGGATGCTGTCGGCAGGGCTGGATTGCGCGGTGGAGCCGGTCGAAACAGCAGGCCTCGACGGCGACATGCTCGAAGCGCAGGCGTTTGCCTATCTCGCGGTTCGCATCATGCGCCGGATGCCGACATCCGCACCTAGCACCACAGGGGTTGCGGCCCCTGTCAGCGGTGGCCAGATCGCGCGCATCTGACAGCCGCCTGCTCGCGCTGAAAGGTCGGATGCCTCCGGCGGGAGTTTATTTGGCAAGATGAAGGATAAGCGCCGCGCGCCGGCTTCATCTTGCCGGTTAAACTCCGGGGGGAGCGCGCAGCGCGGGGGGCTGGCCCCCCTCTGCAGTTGCCATCCGCGCATGCGTTGCCACTTGACGCCGCTCGTGCCGCCCAATAGCGCAGGCCGCATGGCACAGGCACCTCTTCTTCAGCTCTCCGACATCGCGCTCACCTTTGGTGGCGAGCCGGTATTCTCTGGTCTTTCGCTCAACGTCCAGCCCGGCGATCGCGTCGCGCTGGTGGGCCGCAACGGGTCGGGCAAATCGACCCTGATGAAGGTGATGGCCGGCATCGTCGAGCCGGATACCGGCGGGCGTGTGGTGCCCTCGGGCACCTCGGTTGGCTACATGGAGCAGGATCCAGATCTGACCGGCTTCGAGACGCTTGGAGAGTACGCCGCCGAAGGGTTGGGGCCCGCCGAGATGTATCTTGTCGAAGCGGCGGGCGAAGGGCTTGGGTTTGATCCGGACCGCGCCGTGGCGACCGCCTCGGGCGGCGAGCGGCGGCGCGCGGCGCTGGCGCGGCTGATGGCGCGCGACCCCGATGTGATGCTGTTGGACGAGCCGACCAACCATCTCGACATTTCCGCCATCCGCTGGCTTGAGGATGAGCTCAAGCGCACCCGCAAGGCCTTTGTCCTGATCAGCCACGACCGGCGTTTCCTGGAGGAACTGACCCGCGCCACGCTGTGGATCGATCGTGGCGCCGTGCGCCGGCGTGAGCAGGGCTTCAAGGCCTTCGAAGACTGGCGCGACAAGATCTGGGCCGAAGAGGACGAGGCTCGCCACAAGCTGGATCGCAAGATCAAGGCGGAGGCGAAATGGGCTGTCGAAGGTATCAGCGCGCGGCGGACCCGCAATCAGGGCCGGGTGCGCGCGCTTCAGGCGCTGCGTCAGGACCGGGCCGGGATGATCCGCCGGCAAGGCACGGCTGCGATGGATCTGGCCTCGGCGCCGGTGTCCGGCAAGAAGGTGGTCGAAGCCACGGATGTGTCGAAGTCCTTTGGCGACAAGGACATCGTGACCGGCTTTTCGCTGACCGTGCAGCGCGGCGACCGCGTGGCTTTTGTCGGGCCGAACGGCACCGGCAAGACCACGCTGATCCGCATGCTGATGGGAGAGATCGCCCCCGATGCGGGAACCATCAAGCTTGGCACCAATCTCGTTTCGGCAGTGTTCGACCAGAGCCGGGCGCAGCTTGACCCAGAGATGAGTCTTTGGGAAAACCTTGTCGGCGACAAGGACATGCGTGTGTCAGGCAAGGCCGACCAGGTGCTGGTGCGCGGCCAGCCCAAGCATGTTGTCGGCTATCTCAAGGAATTCCTGTTCGACGAGCGGCAGGCGCGTGCGCCGGTGCGCTCGCTGTCGGGCGGGGAAAAGGCGCGCTTGCTGCTGGCCAAGCTGATGGCGCGGGAAAGCAACCTGCTGGTGCTCGACGAGCCGACCAACGATCTGGATGTCGAGACGCTGGACCTGCTTCAGGATCTGCTCAGCGACTACGACGGCACGGTGATGATCGTCAGCCACGACCGCGATTTCCTCGACCGGGTGGCCACTACCACGGTGGCGATGGAAGGCGATGGGCGCGCCGTGGTCTATGCGGGCGGCTGGACGGACTATCAGACGCAGCGCGCCGAGGCGAGCTCTGATGCCCCTGCCACTGTGGCCAAGGCGGCCAAGCCCGCGGCAGGCAAGGCACAGGCGAAACCGCAGGCCGGGCTGAGCTTTACCGAGAAGCACCGTCTTGAAGAACTGCCCGGTGTCATCGCGCGGCTCGAGGCCGAGATCGGCAAGCTTGAACAGTTGCTGATGGATGGCGATCTGTTCACCCGCGAGCCGGTGAAATTCCGCAAGGCCACCGAGGCGCTCAGCGAGCGGCAGGTCAAGCTTGCGGCGGCCGAGGAAGAATGGCTCACGCTTGAAGAAAAGGCAGAGCAGGGCTGAGCGGGCGTCCCGGCTCAGCGCTCGCGCAGGTTCAGCCGGCCATCGGCAAGCCCCATGAAGCCGACCGTCAGCAAGATGCGCACGACGTGGTGCAGGCTGACCAGCGCCGGGTTGGCCGCGAGGCTGAGCGCGATGACCGACATCTCGGTGACGCCGCCCGGCGCGTAGGCCAGCAGCAATTGCAGGAACGGCAGGCCCGTCACCTGCCCAAGCACCAGTGCAAAGCCCGCGCCAAGCATCAGCATCCAAGAGACCGAAACAAGGCTCAGCCCGAGCGAGCGGCGCAGCATCGCCAGCGTCATGCCGGTGAACCGCAGCCCCAGCGACACGCCGATCACCACCTGCGCCGTTGCGATCAGCCAGAACGGCAGGTGCAGATCGACGCCTCCGGACAGGGTCAGCCCCGCCGCAAGGATCAGCGGCCCGGTGATCTGCGCGGCGGGCAGGCGCAGTTTCTGGCCCAGCCACAGCCCGGCCAGCGCCGCAAGCACGATCAGCGGCAGCGTCATCAGCGCCACCGGTTCTGACATAATCGCCGCGCCTGCCGCGCTGCCCACAGGGTGCCCGACCCACAGCGACAGCCCAGTCGGCAGCAATGTGATCACGAGGATAATTCGCAGGAACTGCTGGGCCGTCAGCACTGGCAGATCCGCCCCGGCGCGCTCGCCCATCACAAGGCTTTCCATCAGCCCGCCCGGCATTCCGGCATAAAATGCGGTGGCGCGGCGGTAACCGCCGAGCTTGTGGAAGATCAGGTAATTGCCCGCGTGGGCAAGCAGCACGAATCCCGCCAGCGCCGACAGGGTCAGGGTGAAATCGCCGATGTCGGTCAAAAGTTCGGGCTGGACCTGAGTGCCGATCATCACGCCGATCAAACCGATGAACAGGGTCCGGAACCGTTCGGGAAAGCGGTAATCGCGCAGCACCGATGTCGCCCCCAGCGCAACCGCTGCCCCGGCACCGCCAAGGCTGCCCAGCATGAACGGCATGGGCAGGTGCAGCGCCGTCGCGGCAAGCCCGCAAAGCCCGCCAAGGGCCAGCAGCGCCGCGGTGATCACGATCATGCGAAGGGTGAGAGTCGTTCCGTACATCGTCGCGGAGCGAACCAGAAACGCACAACAAGCGCAATGGGTTGTAAAGAGATCTTGGCGATCGGGGCGCCCGTGCTAAACCTGTCGAAATGCAATCAGCGCTTTTCATCGGATCGAACATCTATCGCGGCTCGCGCTACGGCGCGCGCCACCCTCTGTCGATCGAACGGGTGCCCGCCGCGACGGATCTTGCGCGTCAGCTTGGCTGGCTGCCGCCCGCGCTGTACCGCACCAGTCCGAGGGCAAGGCCACAGGCGCTGAGCGCCTTCCATGACGCCGATTACATCGCCGCGCTGATGCAGGCCGAAGCCGAAGGCACGGTCTCGGACAGGGCGCGCGAACGCTATGGGCTGGGCACGCTGTCGAACCCGGTGTTCCCCGAGATGTTCCGCAGGCCGGCCACGGCGGTCGGCGGTGGGCTGCTGGCGGCGGAATTGCTGATGTCTGGCGCGGTGCGCGCGGTGCACAATCCCGGCGGCGGCACGCATCACGCGCTCAGGGGGCGCGCCAGCGGTTTTTGCTTTCTCAACGAGCCGGTGCTGACGATCCTGCATCTTATGCGGCTGGGGGCGGGGCGGGTGGTCTATGTCGACATCGACGCGCATCACGGCGATGGCGTGGAATTCGCCTTTCCCGGTTCGGACCGGGTGCGGGTGATCTCGGTGCACGAGGATCGGCGCTGGCCCTTCACCGGGGCGCTGAACGATGACGCGGGCGGGGCGGCGTTCAACCTGCCGGTGCCGCGCGATTTCAACGACAGCGAATTCGAGCGCGTGCTCGAAGATCTGATCGTCCCGGCGACCGAAGGCTTTCGCCCTGATGCTGTGTTCCTGCAATGCGGCGCGGATGCGCTGAGCGAAGACCCGCTTTCGCGGCTGGCCCTGTCGAACAACAGCCATTTCCGCGCGGTGCGCCGCCTGATGCAGATCGCGCCAAGGCTCGTGGTCTCGGGCGGCGGCGGCTACAACCCGTGGTCGGTGGCGCGCTGCTGGGCCGGGGTCTGGGCGACGCTTTCGGGGCAGGAGATCCCGGACCGCCTGCCAGCCCCCGCGGCGCGCATGCTGGCGGCGCTGGAATGGCACCGAAAGGGTCGGCCTGACGCGGCGCTTTTGTCGACCCTGCGCGATGCGCCAAGGCCGGGATCGGTGCGGTCCGAAATCCGCGAGGGCATCGCGAAGCTTCGGCAACGGCTCTGAGCGAGGCCTCGCGCTGCGCGCTATTCCACGGTCACCGATTTGGCGAGGTTGCGCGGCTGGTCGACATCCGTGCCCTTGGCGACGGCGGCGTGATAGGCCAGCAGCTGCGCGGGCAGGGCATAGAGCAGCGGCGCAAGCCGTTCATCCACCGCCGGCAGGGTGATCACCTGCCACACGCCCTCGCCAGCCTCCTCGGCCCCGGCGGCGTCGGTGATCAGGCAGACCTTGCCCCCCCGCGCCATCACCTCGTGCATGTTCGAGACCGTCTTGTCGAACAGCCCGTCATACGGAGCCATCACGATCACCGGCACGGTTTTGTCGATCAGGGCGATCGGCCCGTGCTTCAATTCGCCCGAGGCATAGGCTTCGGCATGGATATAGCTGATTTCCTTGAGCTTCAGCGCGCCTTCCAGCGCCAGCGGGTACATGGTGCCACGCCCGAGGAACAGCACGTCGCGCGCCTCGGCGATCTTTTGCGCGGCGGCTTCGATGGTGGCATCCCGGTCGAGCGTGGCGTTGAACAGCCCCGGCAGGGCGCGCAGCTGCGTGAGCAGCGCGGCGCGGCCCTCGGCGGTCATTTCGCCGCGCGCGCAGGCCGCTTCGATGGCCAGCAGCAGCAGGGTGTTGAGCTGGCAGGTAAAGGCCTTGGTCGAGGCAACGCCGATTTCGATTCCGGCATGGATCGGCAGCGCCAGATCACTTTCGCGGGCGATGGACGAGGTTTCCACGTTGACCACCGATACGATGCGGTCGGCCTTGCCCTTGCAATAGCGCAGCGCGGCCAGCGTATCGGCGGTTTCGCCGGACTGGCTGACGAACAGCGCCACGGTGCCCGGCAGCACGGGCGGTTCGCGGTAGCGGAATTCCGACGCGATATCGACCTCGACCGGCAGGCGGGCCAGCTTTTCGAACCAGTATTTCGCGGTCAGGCAGGCGTAATAGGCGGTGCCGCAGGCAACCATCACCAAGCGGTCGATGCGGGTGAAATCCAGCCCGCCGCCGGGCAGGCGGATTTCCGTGCCATCCAGATAGGCCCCCAGCGCATCGGCCAGAACCGTCGGCTGTTCGGCGATTTCCTTGGCCATGAAATGCTTGTAGCCGCCCTTGTCGACGCGGGCGGCATCCATGCGGATGCGGCGCATCTCGCGCATGGTCTGATGGCCGTCTGCGTCAAAGATCTGCGCGCCCGCGCGGGTGATCACCGCCCAGTCGCCTTCTTCGAGATAGGTGATGCGGTCGGTCATCGGCGCCAGCGCAATGGCATCCGAGCCAAGGTACATCTCGCCGTCGCCATGCCCGATGGCCAGCGGCGAGCCTTTGCGGGCAGCGATCATCAGATCGTCTTCGCCGTCGAACAGAAACGCCAGCGCAAAGGCACCCTCAAGCTGCGCCAACGTGGCGCGGGCGGCCTCGACGGGGGTCTTGCCGCTGTCCAGATGCAGACGCGTCAGCATCGCCACGGTTTCGGTGTCGGTGTCGGTTTCGGGCTGGAGCCCCGCGGCGGCAAGCTGTGCGCGCAACTCGCGGAAATTCTCGATGATGCCGTTGTGCACCACGGCAACCGGGCCCGACCGGTGCGGATGGGCGTTCTTTTCATTGGGCTCGCCGTGGGTGGCCCAGCGGGTGTGGCCGATGCCCGCCTTGCCGGGCAGCGGCTCGTGCACCAGCCGGTCGGATAGGTTCACCAGCTTGCCCACCGCGCGGCGGCGGTCGAGTTGCCCGCCGTTGATCGTGGCGATCCCGGCGCTGTCATAACCGCGATATTCGAGCCGCTTGAGCGCCTCGACCAGGATGGGGGCCGCCTCGTGCGTGCCCAGAACTCCGACAATGCCGCACATCTGCCCGTTACCCCTTGTTTTGTTCTTTTTTCTTGGCGCGCAGGATGTCGCGCAGCCGCGTGGCAAAGCCCGCCTTGGTCTCTTGCCGCGCCCGCCCGATCCCCAGCGCCCCGGCGGGCACATCACTGGTGATCACCGAGCCCGAGCCGGTCATCGCACCATCGCCGATGGTCACCGGCGCCACCAGCATCGTGTCAGAGCCGATAAAGGCATCCTTGCCGATGATGGTGCGGTGCTTGAAGACACCATCGTAATTGCAGGTCACCGTGCCCGCGCCGATGTTGGAGCGATCACCGATGTCGGCATCGCCGATATAGGTCAGGTGGTTGGCCTTCACGCCCTCGCCAAGATAGGCGTTCTTGATCTCGACGAAATTGCCGACATGGCTGTCTTCGGCCAGCTCGGCGCCCGGGCGCAGCCGGGCAAAGGGGCCGACGATGGCGCCGCGGCTGACGTGGCAACCCTCGAGATGGCTGAACGCCCGGATGCGCGCGTCGCTTTCGATGGTGACACCGGGGCCAAACACCACGTTGGGCTCGATCTCGGCATCGCGGCCGATCACCGTATCCCATGCCAGCCAGACCGTGTCGGGGGCTTGCAGGCTCACGCCGTCGTCAATCAGCCGGGCGCGGGTGGTCTGCTGAAACGACACTTCGGCGCGGGCCAGTTCGCTGCGCGAATTCACGCCCATGGTTTCGGCCTCGGCGCAATGCACGACGCCTGCGGACAGCCCGCGCGCGCGGGCAAGGGCGATGATGTCGGTCAGGTAATATTCCCCGGCGGCGTTGTCGTTGCCGACCTGCGCCACCAGATCCATCAGCACCGTCGCATCCGCTGCCATCAGCCCCGAATTGCACAGGGTGATGGCGCGCTCGTCCTCGCTGGCGTCCTTGTATTCGACGATGCGCAGCAGCGCGTCTCCCTCGGTGACAAGGCGGCCATAGCGCGCGGGGTCGGCGGCCTCAAAGCCCAGCACCACGATGTCGTGATGGGCGCGGGCGCGGGCCATCTCCTCCAGCGTTTCCTGCCGGATGAAGGGGGTGTCGCCATAAAGCACGATGGCATCGCCGCTGAAACTGGCAAGTGCCGGGGCGGCCTGCGCCACCGCATGGGCGGTGCCGTTCTGTTCGCTCTGAAGGACGATCTGCGCCTCTGGGTCGTATGCCTGCGCCGAGGCGGCGACCATGTCGGCCTCGTGCCCGGCCACGACGATGGTGCGTCCCGGCTCCAGCACCTGACCGGCGCGCATGGCGTGCCAGAGCATGGGCGCATGGGCGATGCGGTGCAGCACCTTGGGCAGGTCCGACTCCATACGGGTGCCCTTTCCCGCGGCGAGGATGATGAGGGCGATGCTCATGGTTCGGGTTTCCCGTTTGTGTTCTGCCTTTGGATTCGTTTTACCGGCTACATAGTCGGGGGCAAGCAGGCAAGGCTTCACGTCTGGTTTCGACGTATGACAGAAAAGGGCAGGGCATGGGGACGGTGATCTTTGATCTGGATGGCACGCTGGCGGATACCAGCGGCGATCTGATCGCGGCGGCAAACCGCTGTTTCGAAGAGATGGGGCAGGCGGTGCGGCTGGATTCGGCGGGGGATGCGCACACCGCCTTTCGCGGCGCGCGGGCGATGCTGGGGCTGGGGCTGCGCCGGGCGGAGGCCTTTGACGCGGCGCTTGTCGAGGCATGGTACCCGCATCTGCTGAGCTTTTACGGCGAGGCGATCGACCTGCACACGCAGCTGTATCCGGGCGCCATCGAGGCGGTCGAGGCGTTGCGCAGCGACGGGATTCGCGTTGGCATCTGCACCAACAAGCCCGCTGCGCTGGCCGAAACGCTGCTGGCGCGGCTTGGGGTGCGCGATCTGTTCGGCTCGATGATCGGGGCGGATACGCTGGCGGTGCGCAAACCCGATCCCGCCCCCTATGTCGAAGCGGTGGCGCGGGCGGGCGGCGATGTCGCGCGCTCCCTGCTGGTCGGTGACACCGAAACCGACCGCAAGACCGCCGCTGCCGCCGGTGTGCCCTGCATTCTCGTGACCTTTGGCCCGGATGGCGACGGGGTGCGGGCGCTTGACCCCGAAGGGCTGATCGGCCATTTCGATGCGCTGCGCGCCGAGGTCGCGCGCGTTCTCGGCTGACCGGCGCAGTCTGTCGCAGGGAAGATCCCGTGCGCGGTGCGATTGACGGCAGCGCGGGCAGGGCGCATGACTTGCCGCATGACGACAGGTTTTCCCGAACGCTTCACCGGCAGCTTCACCCAGCAAGACCCGATCCCCGAGGCAGGCATTGCCGCGGCGCTCGAGGTGCTGCGCCATGGCCGCCTGCATCGCTACAATACCTTGCCCGGCGAAATCTCGCAGACCGCGCTGCTGGAACAGGAGTTCGCCGCCCTGACCGGCGCGCGCTATGCGCTGGCGGTGGCCTCGGGCGGCTATGCCCTGGGCTGTGCCTTGCGCGCCGTTGGCGTCAAGCCCGGCGACAAGGTGCTTACCAACGCCTTCACCCTTGCACCGGTGCCCGGCGCCATCGCCTCGCTTGGCGCGGTGCCGGTGTTTGTCGAGGTCACGGACAGCCTGACCATCGACCTTGACGATCTTGCCGCCAAGCTGGGCGAGGCACGGGTTCTGATGCTCTCGCACATGCGGGGCCATCTGTGCGACATGGACCGGCTGATGCAGATCTGCGATGCCGCCGGGGTCACGGTGATCGAGGATTGTGCCCACACCATGGGCGCGGCGTGGAACGGCGTGCCTTCGGGGCGTCACGGGGCCATCGGCTGCTATTCCACCCAGACCTACAAGCACGCCAATTCCGGCGAGGGTGGGTTTCTTGTCACCGACGATGCCGAAACCGCTGCGCGCGCGGTGATGCTGTCGGGCTCTTACATGCTGTACGAGCGCCACCTTGCCGCGCCGCCGCCCGAGGTCTTCGAGCGCATCAAGTATGACACGCCCAATGTGTCGGGCCGCATGGACAATCTGCGCGCCGCCATCCTGCGCCCGCAATTGCAGGTGCTGCCCGATCAGGTGCGCCGCTGGAACGAACGTTACAAGGTGATTGAGGAGGGGCTGCGCGCAGCGCCCGGCCTGACCATCGTCGAGCGCCCGGCGCAGGAAAGCATTGTCGGCTCGTCGATCCAGATGCTGCTGCCGGGCTGGGACGCCCCGCAGGTGCAGGAGGTGTTGCGCCGCTGCGCCGAACGCGGCGTCGAGCTGAAATGGTTCGGCGCGCCGGACCCCATCGCCTTTACCTCGCGCTATGACAGTTGGCGCTATGCGCCGAGCGAGCCGTTGCCGCAAACCGACCGCATTCTTGCCGGGCTGATCGACATGCGCCTGCCGCTGAGCTTCAGCCTCGAGGATTGCGCGCTTATCGCCCGGATCATCCGGGCCGAGGTGTCGGCGGTGTTCCAGCAAGCCTGACACACAGGACCAAGATCGCCCTCGCAGGCCCGCCGCCGCCATGCGATCATCGCAGAACAGGGGAGGAGACGCCATGACCACCACCGATGTCGACAGCATTCCGGAAACCGCGCTGGCCTGGCACCGCGACGGCCGTCGCGCCGCGCTTGCCACCGTGATCGAAACCTGGGGCTCCGCGCCGCGCCGCGTCGGCGCACAGCTGGCGATCTCCGGGCGCGGCGAGATCGAAGGCTCGGTCTCGGGCGGTTGCGTCGAAGGCGCGGTGATCGTCGAGGCGCTCGAAGCGCTGGAAGACGGCGCCGCGCGCGAGCTGGAATTCGGTGTCTCGGATGACGATGCCTTTGCCGTGGGGCTTGCTTGCGGCGGCACCATCCGGGTGCTGGTCGAACCCATCGGCAGCGCGCTGCCCGAAGCGATTCTCGCCGATCTCTGCGCCGCCCGCGCCGCGCGCCAGCCTGCCGCCTATGTGGTCGATCTGGCAACCGCCGCGCGTCGGCTCGACACCAGCGGTCACGAAACCCGCTTCCGCATGGATCGCTCGGGTTTCGAAGAAGCCAGCCGCATCTTCGTTGCCATCCACAACCCGCCGCTCAAGCTGATCGTCGTCGGCGCGGTGCATATCGCTCAGGCGCTGGTGCCGATGGCGCGGCTTGCCGGCTACGCGCCCGCCATCGTCGATCCGCGCGAAACCTTTGGCGCATCGTCCCGATTTCCCGGCGAGACCGTGCTGAACGACTGGCCCGATGAAGCCGTCGAAAAGCTCGGCCTCGATAGCCGCACCGCGCTGGTGCTGCTCACCCATGATCCGAAACTCGACGATCCGGCGCTGACCCTCGCCCTGACGTCGGATTGCTTTTACATCGGGGCGCTCGGGTCCACCCGCACCCATGCCAGACGCGTTGCAAGGCTGCACGAGGCAGGCTTCTTCGAGGCACAGATCGCCCGGATTCACGGCCCGGTCGGGCTTGATATCGGCGCAGCGGGCCCGTCGGAAATCGCGGTGTCGATCCTCGCCGAAATGACGCGGGTGCTGAGGAAGGGCGCATGAAATTCGGCCCCGTGCCGCTGGCACAGGCATTGGGCGGCGTGCTGGCCCATTCGCTGGCGCTCGGCAAGGGTCGGCTGCGCAAGGGCCGGGTGCTCAGCGCAAAAGACCTCGCCGGGCTCGAGGCTGAGGGCTATACTGATCTGGTGATCGCCCGGCTTGACCCGGAAGATATCGCCGAAGATGCCGCCGCAGACCGGCTCGCCCACGCGCTGGTGCCCGATCCGGCAAGGGCGGGCCTGCGCATCGGCGCGGCCTCGACCGGGCGCGTCAATCTTCACGCCACCGCGCCGGGCGTGATCGAGATCGACACCGCCCGGATCGACTCGGTCAATGCCGTGCATCCGATGATCACCGTCGCCACGCTGCACCCGTGGCAGCGCTGCACGGATGGCACCATGGTCGCCACCATCAAGATCATCGCCTACGCCGTGCCCGAGGACGCGCTTGAACGCGCCTGCGCCGCCGCCAGCGCCGCGTTGCGCCTGCGCCCCGTGCAGCGCCGCAGCGTTCATCTCATCGAGACCAGCATCGGCGAGCCCGCCTCCGGCAAGGGCCGCCGCGCTATCAGGCAGCGGCTCGAACGCCTCGGGGCAGACCTGTCACGCAGCCAGACGGTGCCGCATGACACCGCCCCGCTGGCCGAAGCGATCGCAACCAGCGACGCCGAGATCATCCTGATCCTGACCGGCTCCGCCACCTCCGACCTGTACGACACCGCCCCCGAAGCGCTGCGCCGCGCCGGTGGCACGGTCAGCCATTTCGGCATGCCGGTCGATCCCGGCAACCTTCTGTTCTTCGGAGATCTGAACGGCACGCCGGTGATCGGCCTGCCGGGCTGCGCCCGCTCGCCGGCGCTCAACGGCGCGGACTGGGTGCTCGAACGCATCCTGTGCGGCGTACCCGTCAGCGCGCAGGACATCATGGGCATGGGCGTCGGCGGGCTGCTCAAGGAACCACCGAGCCGCCCGCGCCCCCGCGAGCCGCGCTCAAGCTGACCGCGCCCCCGCGCGCCCCTCTTCATCTTGCCCTTAAACTCCGGGGGTGTGGGGGCTGGCCCCCACATCGCGACCCAAAGGCAGAAAACACGCTTCGGGCAATGAAAAACCCGCCGGCGAGCGGCGGGTTCGAATCGTCTTTCAGAGGATCGCCCGGCCAGTTCACCGGCAGGGCAGGCCATTCACTTGGCAATCGGACCGATCATCATGATCATCTGACGGCCTTCCATCTTCGGCATGTTCTCGATCTTGCCGAGCTCTTTCACGTCGGATGCGACTCGCTCGAGCAATTCGCGACCAAGGTTCTGGTGCGCCATCTCGCGGCCGCGAAACCGCAGGGTGATCTTGACCTTGTCGCCGCCTTCAAGGAATTTTAGAACGCTGCGCATCTTCACATCGTAGTCGTGGGTATCGGTTCCCGGACGGAACTTGATCTCCTTGACCTCGATGATCTTCTGCTTCTTGCGCGCTTCGGATTCCCGCTTTTGCTGTTCGTACTTGAACTTGCCGAAATCCATGATCTTGCAGACCGGCGGCACGGCATTCGGCGAGATCTCGACGAGATCGAGCCCAGCCTGCTCGGCCAGTTCGACAGCGCGACGCGGCGTCTGAACGCCCAGGTTCTCGCCTTCGGCGCCGATCAGGCGGATTTCGGGGGCCCGGATGCGGTCGTTGATGCGGGGGCCGGTGTCGCGCGTGGGCGGCGCGTTGTGAGGTCTGCGGGCTATGGTATCGGTCCTTTTACCGTGAATGCTCTGAAGGCGCAAAATAGGCCTCTAACGCCAATGTTTCAAGCGCCATTTCCAGTTGTTGCACCATCACGCGGGCCGTCTGATGCACGTCTTGCGCAAATTTGCGTTGCGTCTGGCGTGAAAACGACGTGCCCGTCATGTCTGAACGCAAGTTCGGGCCATGATCCGCCTTTCAAGGCCTGTATTAAAACGTTTTTTGCAGAGTAATGCCAGAGAGTCGTCGCGATCATTGCCGCTGCGGCGCTGTTGTCGACCGGAGGCAGCCTGATGCTGTTTACGATCTACGAAAAGGGGCGAGTGGCATCGTGCCGCCCGCCCCAAACCTGTTATCAGTCGAGAAACGCCTTCTCGACCACGTAATGCTTGGGATCGCTGTTCGCGCCTTCTTCAAGGCCGTATTCCTCGAACATCGCCTTGAGTTCGAGATTGAACGCAAGGTTGCCGCAGATCATCGCGCGGTCGGTCTCGGGGCTCAGCGGTGTCACGCCGAGATCCTCGAACGCCTCGCCCGAACGCATCAGGTCGGTGATGCGGCCCATTTTCGGGCTCTCTTCGCGGGTGGTGGTCGGGTAATACTTGATCTTCTTCCAGAAGCCGTCGCCGATCACCTCGTTCAGCAGCTCGTCGGTCTTCAGGCTTTCGATCAGCTCCGCGCCGTATTTCAGCTCTCCGGCCTCGCGGCAGGTGTGGGTGATGACGATCTCGTCGTAATCCTCGTAGGTCTGCGGCTCGCGCAGCAGCGAAGCAAAGGGCGCAAAGCCGGTGCCGGTGGCAAAGAACCAGATCCGCTTGCCGGGCAGCAATGCGTCATGCACCAGCGTGCCGACGGGCTTGGGGCGCAGGATGATCTCGTCGCCGACCTTGATATGCTGAAGGCGCGAGGTCAGCGGGCCGTCCTGCACCTTGATCGAATAGAATTCCAGCTCTTCGTCCCAGCTGGGCGAGGCGATGGAATAGGCGCGCAGCAAGGGCTTGACCTTGCCGGTGGTCGGATGCGGATCGCCCATCAGGCCGATCATCACGAATTCGCCCGAGCGGAACCGCAGCGAGGCGGGGCGCGAGACGCGGAAGGAAAACAGCCGGTCGGTCCAGTGCGTCACCGAGGTCACGGTCTGGGCGTCGGGCAGCACGGGCTTCTTGGCTTCGGTGGCGTTGATATCGGTCACGGGGGTCATCTCGGTCATGTCTGATTCAGCGAAGCCGCCCCTGTGCAAATTCGTTTGCACACGAACAAACCTCGAGTCCCTTTCTAGAGCGTGATTTGTATAAAAGAAAGACGACTTAGCCGCGCAGGCGGCTCTGATAGTCGTGTTGCTGCCAATTTGCGCGAAACTGCCAGTCGGCTTCGGGCTGACGGGCGGCAAGATCGTCGGAAATCTCGACCTCGTCGAATCCCGACCGGCGCGCCATGGCATATTGATCGGAAATCACGTGGCCTTTGGCGCGCAGGCGCCCGGTATAGCCGCGCAGCCGCAGCAGCCGGGCAAGCGTGAACCCGCGCCCATCGGCAAACGACGGAAAGTTGATGCGGATCATCTGCGTGCCCTCGGGGGCGGACAAAGTCGCCGGGTCGGTGTCAGAGGGCAGGTCGAGGACGCCGTCGCCCTCGAACCCAAAAGTCCAGTCGTCGGGGCCAAAGCCCGTGTCGGTCACGATGACGCTCATGTGCTTGGTCCTTTGCGTACCATGCGGCCATTGACGAAATGGATGCCGCATTCTTCTTTTTGCTCGCCCCGCCAGCGGCCCGCGCGCGGGTCTTCGCCGGGGGCGACTTTCGACGTGCAGGGCTGGCAGCCGATGGACGGGTAGCCCTGCGCCACCAGCGGGTGCCGGGGCAGACGGTTTTCATCCATGTAGGCGCGCACGTCATCGGGCGCCCAATGGGCCAGAGGGTTGACCTTGATCCGGCCGGTGGCGTCTTCGAGTTCGAAGAATTCCAGCGCGGCGCGGGTCGAGGACTGGAACCGCTTGCGCCCGGTGATCCAGCCATCAAAGCCTTGCAGCGCATTTTCCAGCGGCACCGTCTTGCGCAGGGCGCAGCAGGCGTCGGTGCTGGTGTCGCGCAGCGAGTCGGTCGGGTCTTGCGCGGCCAGCGTCGCCGGATCGGTGCGGATGGTGCGCACGTTCGACAGGTGCAGCCGCTCGGCGACCTCCTGCTGATAGGCCAGCGTTTCGGCAAACAGCAGCCGCGTGTCGATGAACAGCACCGGGGTGCTGCGGTCGATCATCGCCACGAGATGCAGCAGCGCCACCGATTCCGCGCCAAAGGATGACACCAGCGCGATATCCCCGGCTTCGGGATCGTTGAGCGCGCCGGTCAGCACCGACACCGCGCCATGATGTCGATAGCGCGTGTTCAGCGCATCGACCCGCGCGCGCAGATCGGCCAGTTCGGCCGGGCTGCGCGCCGGGACACCTTCGGCGGGCGTGTTGGGGGGGAGATGAAAGTTCATCGTGGCTTACGCGGCGCGGGATTTCTTGCCCGCCTCCTCTCCGTAGAGGGCCGCTTTGAACGGGTCCATCCCGATGCGGCGATAGGTCTGAAGGAAGGTCTCTTCGGGGCCGCTGCGCTGCGCCATGTAGGTTTCCACGATGCGCTCGATCGCGGGCACCACGCCTTCGGCGGGAAAGCCCGGCCCGGTGCGATCGCCAAGCGCGGCGGTTTCGGTGGCATCGCCGCCAAGGGTGATCTGGTAGTTTTCCACCCCGGCGCGATCTAGCCCCAGAATGCCGATATGGCCGACATGGTGATGGCCGCAGGCGTTGATGCAGCCCGAGATCTTGATCTTCAGCTCGCCGATGTCGTTTTCGATCTTCAGTTCGTCGAACCGCGTGGCGATTTCCTGCGCGATCGGGATCGAGCGCGCCGTGGCCAGCGCGCAGTAATCCATGCCGGGGCAGGCGATAATGTCGCTGATGCGCCCGATGTTGGCGGTGGCCAGCCCATGCGCCTTGAGCACCTTGTGGATGGCCGGCAGGTCCGATTTGTGCACATGCGGCAGCACCACGTTCTGCTCATGGGTGATGCGCAGCTCGTCATGGCCATAGTCGTGGGCCAGCTGCGCCATCACGCGCATCTGTTCGGCCGAGGCATCGCCCGGCGTTGCGCCATGCGCCTTCAGCGAGATCTGCGCAATGGCGTAGCCCGTCGCGCGGTGCGCCGATAGGTTGGTATCAGCCCATGCGCGGAAGGTCGGATCGGTTTCATAGGCGGCATCGAACGCCTCGGTGGGGGCGTTGCGGAAGGCGGGCGGCTGGAATTGCGCCGCGATGTCATCGAACAGCTCGAGCGCGGCGGTGCCAAAGGCCTGCCGGGTCTCCTCGAACCGCGTTTCCACCAGCGAGCGGATCTCGTCGATGCCATGCTCATGCACGGTGATCTTGATGCGCGCCTTGTACTTGTTGTCGCGCCGGCCCAGCAGGTTCCACACCGACACCACCGCCTCGACATAGGGCAGCAGGTCTTCCAGCGTCACGAAGGGCGACAACTCTTTGCCGATCATCGGGGTGCGGCCAAGCCCGCCGCCCACCAGAACCCGGTAGCCGATACGGCCATCCCGCCTGACCACCTGAATGCCGATGTCATGCGCCTTGATCACGGCGCGGTCGTTTTCGGCCCCGGTGACGGCGATCTTGAACTTGCGCGGCAGGAACTGGAATTCCGGGTGATCGGTCGACCATTGGCGCAGCAGTTCAGCCACGGGGCGCGGGTCGGCGATTTCATCGGCGGCGGCCCCGGCGAAATGATCGGCGGTCACGTTGCGGATGGTGTTGCCGCTGGTCTGGATGGCATGCATCCCCACCTGTTCCAGCGCATCGAGCATGTCGGGCACATCGCGCAGCTCGGGCCAGTTGTACTGGATGTTCTGGCGGGTGGTGAAATGGCCGTAGCCCTTGTCCCACTTCTCGGCCAGCAGGGCGAGCTGATCCATCTGCGCGCTGTTCAGCGTGCCATAGGGGATCGCCACGCGCAGCATGTAGGCGTGCAGCTGCAGGTAAAGCCCGTTCATCAGGCGCAGCGGCTTGAATTCATCCTCGGTCAGCGCGCCGCTGATGCGGCGTTCGACCTGGGCGCGGAACTGGCGGTTGCGCTCTGCCACGAAGGCGGCGTCGAAATCGGTGTAGCTGTACATGTGCTGGGTCCTCGTACCTGGCCGCTGGGCTCAGGCGTGTTCCTGTTTGCCGTGGACGTGGTTCGACGGGCCCTTGGCCCGGAACTCTTCGCGGAAATGCACCGGGCGGGGGCCGTCTTTGGTTGGCTCCATGTCGGCAAGATAGACGCCCACCGCCTCGGCGGCGCGCGATTGCGCATCCAGCAGACGGACCTGCGCAACGGCTTCGTCGGTGAAGATCTCGGCGTCCTTCAGGGCGCGGACCCATCGGTCGTCGGCGGCAAGGTAGATCACGTCGCCTTCGAGCAGGGCGTTGGCGGTGATGACTTTGGGCGTATAGGGCTTGGGCATCAGAGAGCTTCCTGTGTCAGGGCACGAACGGCCAGCGCATCGCGCGGGGCGAGGCCCAGCAGCAGCACGGCGGGGCCGTTCAGATCGGCCGCGTCCAGTTCGGACGGCAGCGTGGCAAGGGTTGCGGCGAGGCGGCGCTCGTCGGGGCGAGAGGCATTGGCGACCACGGTTACCGGCGTGTCGGGGGATGCGCCATGCATCATCAGGCGGCCCTGAAGAAAGCGTGACGCCTTCTTGCCCATGTAGATTCCCGCGACGGCGCCGGGGCGGGCAAGGGCGCGCCAGTCCTGTTCGGCAAAGCCCTTGACGTCATGGCCGGTCAGCAGGCGCAGATCGCTGTTGCGCCCGCGCCGGGTCAACGACAGGCCCATGCCAGCGGCGGCGGCGGTGGCAGCGGTCAGGCCGGGGCAGACGGTAAAGGTGATGCCGGCGGCGTCCATCGCATCGGTTTCTTCATCCAGCCGCCCGAACACCCCCGGATCGCCCGCCTTGAGCCGCACCACGCGGGCCCCGGCCTGCGCATGGGAGACGATCAGCGCATTGATGTCATCCTGCTTCATCGACGGGCCAAAACCGATCTTGCCCACCGGCACCAGCTGCGCCTGCGGCGCCAGCGCCACGATCTCGGCGGGCACCAGCGCGTCATGCAGGACGACCTCGGCGGCCTGAAGCAGGCGCAGGGCGCGAATGGTCAGCAATTCGGGGTCGCCCGGGCCTGCGCCGACAAAGGCGACGTGGCCTTGGGGGAGTCTGTCCTGTGGGCTGGTCATGGGGCTGGCTCCGGCGTCTTGGTGAAAGCTCTGCTTGATATAGAACATTTTCCCGGATTCATCACGTGGGGTTCGGTTGATAAGGACATATTGGCGGTGTATGCGTCCCATCAGGAAAACTGTTCCATTAAGGCGCTGTGAAAGGAAAACTCGTGCAGCTGGATGCCACCGATCGGAAAATCCTTCGCGAGCTTCAGAAGGATGCGGGCCGCTCGCTTGATGAAATCGCCCGTGTGGTGGGGGCTTCAAAGACCCCGGTGTGGAATCGCGTGCGCAAAATGCGCGAGGCCGGGATCATCGGGCCGCAGGTGGTGGTGGCCGATGCCGAAAAGCTTGGCTTCGAGGCGTGTTTCTTTGTGCTGATCCGCACCTCCGAGCATGAAACCGACTGGCAGAACCGCTTCTTGCACGCCGTGCGCTCGCGCCCCGAAGTGATGGAAGCGCATCGGCTGGCGGGCGACATCGACTATATCCTCAAGGTGCGGGTGCCCAATGCGCGGGCTTATGACGTGTTCTATCAGGCGCTGATCGCCGAGGTGAAAGTGCAGGGCGTCACCGCGCTGTTGTCGATGGAAGAGATCAAGAACACCACCGCGCTGCCGATCTAGCGGCGCACCATCAGCCGCTCCAGCCCGTGGAAGTGATACAGATCAGCGTAGCGCGGCGGTTCTGCCAGTTCCAGCCCGGGCAGGCGGTCAAACAGGATCGGCAGCGCGGTGACCAGTTCAAGCCGCGCCAGCGGCGCCCCGACGCAGAAATGCGCCCCGCCGCCAAAGGCAAGATGGGGGCGGGCCTCGCGGGTGGGATCGAACCTGTGCGGCTCGGCGTAGACCTGCGGGTCGCGCCCCGCCGCCCCAAGCATCAGCGCCACCTTGTCGCCGCGCCGGAAGACATGGCCGTAGAGGTCGGCGTCTTCATAGGCGTAGCGGGTGAACAGATGCAGCGGCGGATCAAAGCGCATGATCTCTTCGGTGATCGGCGCGGCGGTGTCGGTGGTGATCATCGTGCCGGTTTCCAGCAAGGCCTTGATGCCGTTGCCCAGCGTGTGCACCGTCGCCTCGTGCCCGGCGTTGAGCAGCAGCACGCAGGTGGCGATCAGCTCGTCGGTGCTCAGCCGCTCGCCAGCCTCTTCGGCGGCGATGAGCTGTGACAAAAGATCTTCGCGCGGCGAATTGCGGCGCTGGGCGATGTAATCTTCGAGAAAGGCGGCAAACTCGGCGGCGGCGCTTGCGGCTGCGTCCTCGATGGCGCGGCTGCGGCGGGCCTGATACAGCGCCACCATGTCGTTCGACCAGCGCAGCAGCTGCGGCGCCATGTCATCGGGCACACCGAGCAGGCGGGCAATGACAATCACCGGGATCGGCTGGCAGAAGGCGGTCAGCAGATCGACATCCCCCTGCGGCATGTCGTCGATCAGCCGATGCGCCAGCGCCGCGATCTCGGGGCCAAGGGCGGCGATGCGTCGGCTGGTGAAGGCGCGCAGCACCAGCCCGCGCAGGCGGGTGTGGCGGGGCGCCTCGAGTTCCAGCATCGAATGATCCTCGATCCGGTAGAAGGGGCGCAGATGCTCGGGCACCGGCCTTGCCAGTTCGGCGGGGATTTCGCGCCCGAAGCGGCGGTCGCGCAGCAGCGCGTGCACGGCGCGGTGCGAGGTGGCGCAGATCAGGTCGTAATCGGGCCAATAGGCCAGATCCCCCGCCGCGCGCAGGCGGTCGTAGAACTGGTAGGGGTCTTGAACGAAACCGGGATCATTGGGCGATTGGGCAAAGCTGTGCATGGGCGCGACACTGCCCAACACGCGCTTCCCCCGCAAGCACCGGATTGCTATGTCAGCACCATGACCCGCCTGCTGACCCATCGCGCGCTGTTGCTGACGCTTGCCCTGCTGGCGACGGCGCTGCTGTCGGCGGCGGTCTGGCGGTCGGCCTATGTGCAGGCGCTGGGGCCGGTATCCGAACGCGGCACCTCGGATCTGGAGCTGGCGTCCGACCGTCTGGTCACCCAGTTGCAACGGTTCCGCGAATTCGCGGTGCTGAGCGCCGATCACCCGGCGCTGAATGCGCTGCACTGGGGCGGATCACGCCGCGAGGCCAACGCCATGCTGCTGCGCGCCGCTGACCGGTCCGGGGCGGCGCTGGCGGTCTATGTCGACGCGCGCGGCAAGGTTCTGGCGCAATCGGGCGATGGTCTGCCCGACTGGGTGCTGAGCGGCGCGGCCTATCAGCGCGCGCTTGACGGGGCGCTGGGGCTTGCCCATGGCGACGGGCCGCCGGGTATCGACCGCGCCTTCTGGTTCGCGGCGCCCAGTTTCGGCGTCGACCGGCAGGTGCAAGGGGTGCTGATCGTCGCTGTGGATCTGGCGCGGCTGGAACAGGCGTGGCGCGGCTCGCTTCCCGCGGTGTTCTTTACCGATGCCGAGGGCGAGATCTTTGCCACCAACCGCTCTGAACTGCTGCATTGGCGCAAGACTGGCACGCAGATGCGCGCGCCCGATGGGACAATGCGCGCGGTCAGCGTGGCCAGTTCCGGCGGGCACACAATCTGGGTGCAACGGTTTTCCCCTTACATTCCCACCCGCGCGCTACGGTTGGAAATCGCCCTGCCGGTGATCGGCATGACCGGCACGCTGCTGGTCGATGTGCTGCCCGCGATGCGGCTGGCGGCGTTGCAGGCGGCGGTGGTGGCGGCGGTGGTGCTGTTCTTCGGGGCGCTGCTGTGGCTTGCGCTGGAACGGCGACGCACGCTGGCGCTGGCCAATGCCGTGCTCGAAGATCGGGTCTCGGCCCGCACCATGGCGCTTGAGCAGAGCAACAGCGCCCTGCGCCGCGAGATCGCCGAGCGCCAAGAGGCCGAGGCGGCGCTGCGCCGCGCTCAGGCGGAACTGGTGCAGGCCAGCAAGCTGTCGGCGCTGGGCAAGATGAGCGCGGGCATCAGCCACGAGCTGAACCAGCCGCTGATGGCGATCCGCAGCTTTGCCGAAAACGGCGCGGCCTTTCTGGAGCGCGGCAAACCAGAGCGGGCGGCCGAGAACCTTGGGCGGATTTCGGACATGGCCGGGCGCATGGGGCGGATCATCAAGAACCTGCGCGCCTTTGCCCGGGCCGAACCCGAACCGGTGCGCCGTGTCGGGCTGGCGGCGGCGGTGGAAAGCGCGCTCGAGGTGCTGTCCCGGCGCATCGAGGAAGGCGGCGTCACCATCGACTGGCAGCGCCCGGACCGCCCCGCCGTGGTCATGGCCGGGGATGTGCGGCTCGGGCAGGTGGTGGTGAACCTGCTCAGCAACGCGATTGAGGCGATGGCGGGCAGCGACACCCGCCGCATCACCATCCGCGCCCGGCATGACGATGCGGCGAGCATTGTGCGCCTGACGGTGCGCGACACCGGCCCCGGCATCGCCGATCCGTCGCGCATCTTTGATCCGTTCTATTCCACCAAGGAAACCGGCAGCGACGAGGGCATGGGGCTTGGCCTGTCGATCTCGCATGGCATCATCGAGGGGTTCGGTGGCAGGCTGCGCGGCGAGAACGTCGCGGGCGGCGCGCTGTTCACCATCGAGCTGCGACAAGCACAGGAGCTGACATGATCCGCAAGGTTCTGCTGGTTGACGACGACGCGGCGGTGCGCGAGGCGCTGGGCCAGACGCTGGAGCTGGCCGAATTCGATGCCATCACCGCTGGCAGTTTCGTCGAGGCCAAAGACCGCATCGGGCCGGGCTTTGAGGGGGTCATCGTCTCGGATATCCGGATGCCGGGGCGCGATGGCTTTCATCTGCTGGACTACGCCCATGAGAAAGACGCCGAACTGCCGGTGATCCTGCTCACCGGCGAGGGCGATATTCCAATGGCGGTGCGCGCAATGTCGGCGGGGGCGTTCGATTTCCTCGAAAAGCCCTGTGCGCCATCCGATCTGATCAGCAGCGTCGAACGGGCGCTGCACACGCGGCGGCTGGTGCTGGAAAACCGCCGGCTCAAGGCGCAGCTGGAAACCGGCGATGCCGCCGCGCGGATGATCTTTGGCATCTCGCCGCAGTCGGAAACCCTGCGCGCGCAGGTGCGCGCCGCCGCCCGCGCCGGAACCGATGTGCTGATCCGTGGTGCGCGGGGGGCGGGCATCCCCAAGGTCGCCGAGGTGGTGCATCTGTGTTCCGCCCGCGCCAAGGGGCCATTCGAAAAACGCTCGGCGGCGGGGCTGGGCCGCGATGCGCTGGCCGCCGCGTGGCAGGATTGCGCTGGTGGCACGCTGTTTCTTGACGAGATCGGTGCGCTGCCGAGCGACAGTCAACTGGCGCTGCTGGACCTGCTAGAAGAGGGCGGCGCGCGGCTGGTTGCGGGCACTGTCGACGATCCCGCCGTGCTGGTGGAACAGGGGAGCTTTACCCCCGATCTGCACTATCGGCTTGAAGTGATGACGCTGCGCATTCCGGCGCTGGCCGAACGTCCGGAGGATATCCCGGTGCTGTTTCGCCATTATGTTGCGCAGGCGGCTGAACAATCGGGGCTGCCCGAGCCGGTGATCGGTGACGAGGTCATCGCCGGGCTGATCGCCCGCGACTGGCCCGGCAATGCCCGCGCGCTGATGTCGGCGGCGATGCGCTTTGTGCTGGGGCTGGCCGAGGACCAGCCCGGCGGCGAGGGGCTGGGGCTGACCGAGCGCATGGCGCAGGTCGAACGCTCGCTGCTGGCGGATGCGCTGCGCCGCACCGGCGGGCAGGCCAGCGCCGCCGCCGAAGCGCTGAAGCTGCCGCGCAAGACCTTTTACGACAAGCTGGCGAAATACGGGCTGAAGCCGGAGAGCTTTCGCTGAGCATGGCGTGAGTCGCACCAGTGCAAACGTGCGGATTTCCGCACAACGCCTGATCCGCCCTGTGCGGGATTTCGCACATCCGCCTTGCGGTCGGCTGCAACAGCAGCGGTATTCAGGGCTTTAAATATTTGTTAATACGCCCGTTTACACGAAATTCTCACTCTTTCGTCACCACCACTTGATGCGTTTCGCGCATGGCTGTCATGTCGTGGGCGAAAGGGCGGCAGGGGAGCCGGACCTTGGAACGTCATCCCGGGAGGATACCGATGAAAAAGTTTCTGATGACCGCTGCGGCTGTGGCCGCGCTGAGCTCTGGCGCGACGGGCGCAGTGGCGAATGGCTGCGATGATGGCGAGATCGTCATCAAGTTCAGCCATGTCACCAACACCGACAAGCACCCCAAGGGCATCGCCGCAACGCTGCTGCAACAGCGGGTCAACGACGAGATGAACGGCAAGGCCTGCATGGAGGTCTACCCGAACTCGACGCTGTACAACGACGATCAGGTGCTCGAGGCGATGCTGAACGGCGACGTTCAGATGGCCGCGCCGTCGCTGTCGAAGTTCGAGCAGTTCACCAAAGTGTTCCGCATCTTCGATCTGCCCTTCATGTTCGTGAACATCGAGGCAGTCGATGCCTTCCAGAACTCGGAAACCGGCCAGGCGATGAAGGAATCGATGGTGCGCCGGGGTCTGCTCGGCCTTGATTTCTGGCACAACGGCATGACGCAGTTCTCGGCCAACAAGCCGCTGATCTCTCCCGAAGACGCGCGTGGCCTGAAATTCCGCGTGCAGCCCTCGGATGTGCTGAAGGCCAACATGGAACAGCTGGGGGCCAGCCCGCAGCCGATGGCGTTCTCGGAGGTTTACGGCGCGCTTCAGACCGGCGTTGTCGACGGTCAGGACAACACCTGGTCGAACATCTACGGCCAGAAGTTCTTTGAAGTGCAGGACGGCGTCACCGAAACCAACCACGGCGTGCTCGACTACATGCTCGTCACCTCTGCCGACTGGTGGGACAGCCTGCCCGAGGACGTGCGCAGCCAGCTCGAGACCATCGTTCACGAGGTCACCGCCGAGCGCAACGCGGCGATCGCCGAAGTCGATGCCGACAACCGTCAGGCCATCGTGGATGCCGGCGGCGTGATCCGCGAGCTGACCCCCGAGCAGCGTCAGGCATGGGTCGACGCGATGAAGCCGGTCTGGGAGAAGTTCGAAGGCGACGTGGGCCGCGAAAACATCGACGCGGCGCAGGCAATCAACGCCGACGTGCAGGGCTAAGGCCCGCGCGCGGCGGCTCGGCCCCAAGGACAGGGGCCGGGCAAGCTGACGGGGACGGTCCTGCCGTCCCCTTTTTCATATCAGCACACCGGACAAGGCACCGGGGCCGGGGCCCGGACGCGAAATGGGGGACGGCATGTCCAGTCATTACCATGGCCACAGCGCGCTTGGCCGCATCGTCAACGAGATCGAAGAGACCGCAATCGCGATCATCCTCGGACTCATGACGCTTATCACTTTCGTCAATGTCGTGCTGCGCTACGGCTTTAACACGGGCTTCATCTGGGGGCTCGAGGCGGTGACCATCCTGTTCGCATGGCTGGTGCTGTTCGGCATTTCCTATGCGGTGAAGGTCACGGCGCATCTGGGCGTCGATGCTGTCACCAACCTTGTCCCGTCGAACGTGCGCCGGGCCATGGCGGTGATCGCCGCCATCTGCTGCATCGCCTATGCGGCGCTGCTGATGAAGGGCGCGTGGGACTACTGGGCGAACTTCGCCAACTTGCCGCAGACCACCGGGCGCTGGTTTCCCACCGGCTTTGAAGAGATGAGCCGCACGTCGTATCGCTCGTGGTACGAGGTGGTGGATATCCGGATGCCCGAGTGGCTTCGCTTTATCGAACCGATGATCAACGAGGGCGAGCATTACGAAAAGCTGCCCCGTTTCATCCCCTATGTCATCCTGCCCTTTGGCGCCGCGCTGCTGCTGTTTCGCTTCATTCAGGCCGGGATACGCATCTGGACCGGCGCGCAGCAAAGCCTGATCGTCAGCCACGAAGCCGAAGACGCCGTCGAAGACGTCGCCCACCTGAACCGCGAGGACTGATCCGATGGATGTCTTTCTTCTTTTCGTGATCATCATCGCGCTGATGCTGATCGGCGTGCCAATCGCCGTGTCGCTCGGCCTGTCGTCGATCGTCTTTCTGCTGCTGCTGTCCGACACCTCGCTCAGCTCGGTGGCGCAGAGCTTTTATCAGGCGATGGCGGGGCATTACACGCTTCTGGCGATCCCGTTCTTCATCCTTGCGTCGAGCTTTATGTCGACGGGCGGCGTGGCGCAGCGGATCATCCGCTTTTCCATCGCGCTGGTGGGCCATATGCACGGCGGTCTGGCCATCGCCGGGGTGTTCGCCTGTATGCTCTTCGCGGCGCTGTCGGGCTCGTCGCCCGCGACCGTGGTGGCCATCGGCTCGATCGTCATCGCCGGGATGCGCAGCGTCGGCTACACCAAGGATTTCGCCGCCGGGGTCATCGCCAACGCGGGCACGCTGGGCATTCTGATCCCGCCGTCGATCGTGATGGTGGTCTATGCCTCGGCCACCGACGTGTCGGTCGGACGGATGTTCCTTGCGGGGGTGATTCCGGGCCTGATGGCGGGCACCATGCTGATGATCACCATCTACATCATGGCGCGGATCAAGAAGCTGCCCAAGGGCGAATGGAAGGGCTGGGGCGAGGCCTTCACCTCCGGGCGCGACGCGCTGTGGGGGCTGATGCTGATCGTCATCATCCTTGGCGGCATCTATGGCGGCATCTTTACCCCGACCGAGGCCGCTGCGGTGGCTGCCGTCTATGCTTTCGTGATCGCCAATTTCGTTTATTGCGACATGGGGCCGCTGGCGGGCCGGAATGGCGCGCCGAACCTGCCGCTGTGGCGCAAGCCGATCGCACTGGTCACGGCATTCTTCCACCGCGACACCCGCGATACGCTGTTCGAGGCCGGTAAGCTGACGATCACGCTGATGTTCATCATCGCCAACGCGCTGATCCTCAAGCATGTGCTGACCGATGAGCAGATCCCGCAGCAGATCGCCAGCGCCATGCTGGGGGCGGGCTTGGGGCCGGTGATGTTCCTTGTGATCGTCAACGTGATCCTGCTGATCGGCGGGCAGTTCATGGAACCTTCGGGCCTGTTGGTGATCGTCGCGCCGCTGGTGTTTCCCATTGCCATCGAGCTGGGAATCGACCCGATCCACCTTGGCATCATCATGGTGGTGAACATGGAAATCGGCATGATCACACCCCCGGTCGGTCTGAACCTGTTCGTGACCTCGGGCGTGGCAGGGATGCCGATGATGGCGGTGGTGCGCGCGGCGCTGCCCTTCCTTGCGGTGCTCTTCGTGTTCCTGATCATGGTGACCTATATCCCGATCCTGTCGACATGGTTGCCGACGACCTTCATGGGGCCGGAGATCATCACCAACTGACGGGGTTCGAGGACCTGATTGCGATGGCGGCGCCCTGCACGGGGCGCCGCTTTGCGTTGTGGGGCCGGGATGCCTCCGGCGGGAGTTTATTTGGCAAGATGAAGGCGCGGCGGCGTCAGAGACATTCGATGGCGATGGCCGTGCCCTCGCCGCCGCCGATGCAGATGGCGGCGATGCCGCGTTTCAGGCCGCGCGCCTCGAGCGCGTGCAGCAGCGTGACGATGATCCGGGCGCCCGAGGCGCCGATGGGGTGCCCTAGCGCGCAGGCGCCGCCGTTGACGTTCATCACATCGCGCGGCAGGCCCATTTCGCGCATGAAGGCCATAGGCACCACGGCAAAAGCCTCGTTGACCTCCCACAGATCGACGTCGGATTTTTTCCAGCCGATGCGGTCGAGCAGCTTTCGCGTGGCGGGGATCGGTGCGGTCGGAAACAGGCCGGGGGCCTGCGCATGGCTGGCATGGCCAAGGATGCGGGCGCGGGGGGCGGATTGCGCCGCCGCCTCGGTGGTCAGCACCAGTGCCGCCGCGCCGTCGGAGATCGACGAACTGTTCGCCGCTGTCACCGTGCCGCCCTTGCGGAAGGCGGGTTTGAGCTGCGGAATCTTTTCGGGGCGGGCGCGGCCGGGCTGTTCGTCGCGGGTGAGGATCTCTTCGCCGGTGCGGGCATGGATCGTCACCGGGGTGATCTCGGCCTCGAAGGCGCCTGAGCGTTCGGCCTCCAGCGCGTTGCCCAGCGAGGCGATGGCGTATTGATCCTGTGCCTCGCGGGTGAACTGGAAGGCTTCGGCGCAATCTTCGGCAAAGCTGCCCATCAGGCGGCCGGTGTCATAGGCATCCTCGAGCCCGTCGAGGAACATGTGGTCAATGACCTGCCCGTGACCGATGCGTGCGCCACCGCGCATCTTGGGCAGCAGGTAGGGGGCGTTGGTCATGCTTTCCATGCCGCCCGAAACGATGGTGGCGGCGTGGCCGAGCGAGAGCTGGTCGAAGGCCATCATCGTCGCCTTCATCCCCGAGCCGCACATCTTGTTGAGCGTCGTGGCGGGCACCTCTTCGCCGAGCCCGGCGCGAAAGCCGGCCTGACGTGCCGGTGCCTGGCCCTGACCCGCGGGCAGGACGCAGCCCATCAACAGCTCGTCGACCTGTGGCTTGCCCGCGCCCGCCAGCGCGGCGCGGATCGCGGCGCCGCCTAGATCGGGTGCGCCGAGCGGTTCGAACATTCCCTGAAAGCCGCCCATGGCGGTGCGCGCCGCGCCTGTGATCACGATGTCCCTGGTCATGGCCGATCCTCCGTTAGCTCTGATCACTGCATACCGAATGGTAAGGAATGACGTCTACCCTGCCGTGCAAGGACAGCAGTACAGGACGATCAGATGCACCTGACCATCACGCAGGACAGCGACCCGCAAATCATCCGGGTCGACGAAGGGCGGATCGATTCCGCCGTTGCCATCCAGTTCAAGGATGCCGTCCGCTCCAGGGTCTCGCCGGGCGCATCCCGCGTCGTGCTGGATCTTGGCGAGGTGGATTTCATCGATTCGAGCGGTCTGGGCGCCATTGTCGCGGCGATGAAGGCGCTGTCAAAGGATCAGCGGCTGGATCTGGCGGCGCTGAACCCGATGGTCGACAAGGTGTTTCGCCTGACCCGCATGGACACGATCTTTGTTATCCACGAATCCGTCGACGCCGCGAAGAGCGACGGCAACCGCTGACCGTCCGGAAGGAAGCGCACCCGTATGGCAGACGTGCCGGAGCCCGCTGCACCGCTCGTTCTTCAGACCGAGCTTGGCAGTACACCGCAGGATGTTCGCGCCGTGCTGGCGCTTGTACGCATGGAACTGACGGCGCTTGGCTGGGGCGATACCCCCATCGGGGCGGTCGAGCTGGTGCTGGCGGAGGCGCTGAACAATATCGTCGAACATGCCTGCGCAGAGCGCAGCGACGGGTGCATCGCTCTGGCGCTGCATGCAGACGCTCATTGCGCGGAACTGACCTTGCGCGATGATGGCCATGCGATGCCAGACGGGGGGTTGCCACCGGGTCGCCTTGCCTTGCCCGACAGGCGGCAGGACCTGCCTGAGGGCGGCTTTGGCTGGTACCTGATCCGCAAACTGTCCGAACGGCTGCACTATGCGCGCGAGGAGGGCGGCAATCGGCTCGACATCCTTATCTGCCGCGCGGATCACGAGGCGCCCCCCGGAACAGGCGGTACGGCGCGCTGAATGTCCCCTCGGGCGGACAGCCCGGCCGGAAAAGACCTGAAAGCTGCCGCAATCTGATCCTACTGGTGCCCGATTGCACCCGGATAAAGAGGATGTAGCTGCACTAAGCTTCCCTCGGCGTCGCGTGTTTTTTCAGCCCCCACCCAGTGCGCGGCGCCGAGGCTCTTTCAAATCAGGAATTCCTGCCAGCCCGTGCCGCTTTCGGCGCGGGTTTTGTCGGTCAGGCAGCGTGGCGTTGCCCCCTGCGTCGCGTCATTGCATCGCCGCTGCGTCATCATAATTCCGCCCGAAAGCGCCGCCACAACGAAGGGGTAGCTGCGATATGCTTCCCTCGGCGCCACGCCGTTTTGAGCCCCCACCCAGAGTGTGGCGTCGAGGTCTTCTTTCCCCCCGGCATCACAGGCCCACGCCTCCCGAACAGGGACGTTCTGTCACATTCTACGGATCTATGCGTCGAAGACACCGCGAATGCCGTAATTTCGCCGCTGAGAGGCGGCAGCCTCTTCGCTATCGTGCCCTGCATCGCGGCCTGCCGCGACGCCCATGACCGCAGACAACCCGGGAGACGCCCGCATGTACGGACCCATCGCAGCGTTTGAATCCTATATTTGCGGCGCTTTGCGCTTCAATGCGCGGGCGGCCCGCTCGGAATTCTGGTGGCCGAGCGCTCTCGTCCTTGGGGTGATCACGCTGGCAGGGCTCGCCGATATCCGCAGCGTTGCCGACGGGTTCATTCAGACCGGCCAGCCACCGATGCATGTGCTGGCCTATTGGTCGCCGCTGCTGTGGATTGCGTTCTTCGTTCCGACCCTCAGCGCGATGGTGCGTCGCCTGCACGATACCGGGCGTTCCGGCTGGTGGCTGCTGGTGCAGATCATTCCGCTGCTCGGGCCGATGCTGATCTTCGGATTTCTGCTGATGCCGTCAAAGCCCGAGCCCAACGCCTGGGGCGCGCCGCGCAGCGCCAGCACCGCCAGAAAGGCAAAACCGCGCCGGGCCGCCGGGCCGCTCGACGCCTATGCCGTGCTGCTTCAGGCCCATGCAGAGCCGTCCCCGGAAGAGGTGGCGCGCCGCAAGGAAGAGGTGCACGACTATTTCGTTCGCAACGTGTCCCGCAGCGGCGCAGCCTGAACAGGTTTTACCCGGTTCAGGCCATAGGGACGGCAGAAAGGTCTGCGATCCTTAGTAGCTGTAGGCCGCGTAGATCCGGCCAAGATCGCCGTTCCAGTCGCCGTGGTAATGGTCGAGCATCTCGTCGGCGAGCACCTTGCCGCACTCGATGCTTTCCTTCAGCGCGTTGAGGAAATGGGTCTCATCCGGCAGCAGGCCGCCGGCGCCGGAACGGGCGCGGGCCTTCAGCCCGGCTTCGGCGATGTCGATGCAGCGCGCGGCAAGATCTTGCATGGAGATGCCCTCGACCACCGCGTCCAGCGCCTGATCTGCGGCGGCGACGCGCAGCGCCTCGCGGGTCGGCGCATCCCAGCCCTTGACCAGATCATAGGCCGCATCCAGCGCAGAGCTGTCATAGGTCAGCCCGACCCAGAAGGCGGGCAGGGCGCACAGACGCCGCCACGGGCCGCCATCGGCGCCGCGCATTTCGATGAATTTCTTCAGGCGCGCCTCGGGGAAGATCGTGGTGAGATGGTCGGCCCAATCGGACAGGGTCGGCACCTCGCCGGGCAGCGCGGGCAGGCGGCCTTTCATGAAATCCCGAAAGGATTGCCCCAGCGCGTCGATATACTTGCCGTCGCGGTAGACGAAATACATCGGCACATCGAGCGCGTAATCGACATAATGTTCAAAGCCGAAGCCCTCGTCGAAGACAAAGGGCAGCATGCCGGTGCGGTCCGCATCAAGATGCCGCCAGACGTAGCTGCGATAGCTCTTCATGCCGTTCGGCTTGCCCTCGAAGAACGGCGAATTGGCGAACAGTGCCGTCGCCACCGGCTGCAACGCCAGCGCCACGCGCATTTTCTTGACCATGTCGGCCTCGGAGCCGAAATCGAGGTTCACCTGCACCGTGCAGGTGCGCCGCATCATGGTCTTGCCGGAGGTGCCGACGCGGCCCATGTAGCTGTCCATCAGCTTGTAGCGGCCCTTGGGCATCAGCGGCACGTCATCGTGCAGCCATTCGGGCGCGGCGCCAAGGCCGATGAAACCCACGCCGATCGCATCCGAGATGCTCTTGACCTCGCGCAGGTGCTCGTTCACCTCGTCGCAGGTCTGGTGGATGGTTTCCAGCGGGGCGCCCGACAGTTCCAGCGCGCCGCCCGGCTCAAGGCTGACATTGGCGCCATCCTTGGTCAGGCCGATCAGGTGGCCGGCTTCTTCGACGGGGGCCCAGCCATAGCGGGTCTGAAGCCCTTCGAGCACGGCGCGGATAGAGCGCGGCCCATCATAGGGCAGGGGTTCGTGGGTGTCGGTGAGATAGCCGAATTTCTCGTGCTCGGTGCCGATGCGCCAGTCGCTCTCGGGCTTGCAGCCCGTTTCGAGATATTCCGCCAGCTGTGTCTGGCTTTCGATCGGCCCGCCGCCGGATTGAGGAATGGACATGAGGGCGCCTCGCTTTTGGCCGTATCGCATTTGTTCGGGCAGGAGTGGGCGGTCCGCCGCTCGATGTCAATGCAGACGGAGGTGTGCGATTCTGCTGGTGGGTTCCTGCCACAGGGTCACCACCTCGCGCGATGTGCCATTGAGCACCGAGAGCATCCGTTCGGTCTGCAGGCCGGGCAGGGCGCTGAAGGCATCGAACAACACCTCGCCGCCGGTGGCATTGACCGGGATTGCCAGCGCGGGCTGGCCCGCCTGATGCAGCATCCAATGCGCCGGTTTGCCCGACGGGTCGAGTTCCAGCCGCGTCAAGGCGTCCAGATCCGCGACCCCGCCGGTGAGGGGCCCCATATAGGTGATGCGCCCCTCGATCACGCGCACGATGCCCGGCCCGCCGCTGCCGGTGCGAAACCGCCCGCGCTGAATGCCGGCCAGCAGCAGCAACCCCCCGGCCAGCGCCACCGCATAGCCCAGCCAGTGCAGCAACCCGCCGCCGGTGAAAAACGCCCAGTACAGACCCAGCGCCAGCACGCCGCAGCCCCAGAGCGCCTCGGACCAGCGGGCAAAGGCGGCGCGGGCTTCGGGGCGGATCATCGGGCTGCCCTGTGAGGTGTGGGCGCTGGCGGAGCCAGCCGGTCTGAATATGGCGCGCGCATCTCAGCTCCAGTCGCCGCAGGCGGTCTGCCACAGCGTCAGCGCCGCCACCGCCGCCGTGTCGGCGCGCAAAATGCGCGGGCCAAGCGCGATCACCCGCGTTTGTGCCATGGCGCCCAGCCGGGCGCGTTCGATGTCGGAAAAGCCGCCCTCGGGGCCGATCAGGATCGCCGCCGGGGCCGGGGCGGCGTCCAGCATCGCGCTGCGCCCGCCGGCCTCGGCCTCGTCGCAAAAGACTAGCGCCCGCTCGGCGGGCCAGTCCGCCAGCAGGGTGTCAAGCTTGGCCAGCTCCGCCACCTCGGGCACGGATAGCGCGCCGCATTGCTCGGCCGCCTCCATGGCATGGGCTTGCAGGCGGTCCTGCCGGATGCGTTCGGAATTGGTGTAGTGCGTCTGCACCGGCAGGATGCGCGCGACCCCCAGTTCGACCGCCTTTTCAACGATGAAATCGGTGCGCGCCTTCTTGATCGGGGCGAACAGCAGCCACAGGTCGGGCGGCATCACTTGCGGGCGCAGCGCCTCGGTGCAGAGGGCAATGCCGCCCTTCTTGCTCGCTTCGGAGATCTCGGCCAGCCATTCGCCATCGCGCCCGTTGAACAGCCGCAGCTTGCCGCCGGTGGACATCCGCATCACGGAAAAGAGATAATGCGCCTGCTCCCGTGTCAGGGGCACAGGTTGTCCCGCCCCAAGCGGGTGATCTACAAACAGTCTAATCTTCGCAGTCATGAGGCGCAGCATATGGCCCCCACCGAGACAAGACCAGAGGCAGATGGACGGGTCCGCGACGCGGTGCGCGGCAACTGGGTCGATCATCGCGCTCCGGCCTGGACGCGGCCTTACCTGCGGCTCAGCCGGGCCGACCGGCCGATCGGCACATGGCTTTTGCTGCTGCCCTGCTGGTGGGGGCTGCTGCTGGCCATAGTCAGCGACGGGCGGGCCAGCTGGTACGATCTGTGGGTGTTTGCCGGCTGCGGTATCGGGGCGCTGTTGATGCGCGGCGCGGGCTGCACATGGAACGACATCACCGACCGGCATATCGACGGCAAGGTGGCGCGCACCGCGTCGCGCCCGATTCCCTCGGGGCAGGTGACAACACGGCAGGCGCTGGTCTGGGCGGTGATCCAGTGCCTCGTGTCCTTTGCCATCCTGCTGAGCTTTGCCCCGATGGCGATTGCGCTGGGGGTGCTGGCGCTGCTGCCGGTCGCGATCTATCCTTTTGCCAAGCGGTTTACATGGTGGCCGCAGGTGTTCCTTGGCATCGCCTTCAACTGGGGCGCGCTGCTGGCGTGGACGGCGCATAGCGGATCGCTGGGGCTGCCGGCGGTGCTGCTGTACCTGTCGGGCATGGCGTGGACGCTGTTCTACGACACGATCTACGCCCATCAGGACAAGGAAGACGACGCACTGATCGGGGTCAAATCCACCGCGCGCCTGTTCGGAGACGCGGCAACCCCGCGCTGGCTGGCGATCTTCCTTGTGGCGTCGGTGGCGCTGATGGGGCTGGCCATCGCGCTTGCGGCCCCGAGCGGCGCGTTCCTGACGCTGGGGCTGCTGATCGCCGGGCCATGGGCCTTTGGCTGGCATCTTCTGTGGCAGATGCGCAAGCTGGATGTGAATGACAACGACCGGTTGCTTGTGCTGTTCCGGTCCAATCGCGACGCCGGTTTGCTACCTGTGCTGTTTTTCGCCGTCGCGCTGCTGGCCTGATTGCGCCACCGAAGCCCGAGGCTTATCAGGTTCTGAAATAACAAGAAGGAAACCGCGGACCCATGCGCCTGTCACGACTCGCCATTCCCGCAGCGACGCTGTCCGGCGCCGCCCTGCTGTGCATCCTTCTTGCGGTCTTTGCCGTCTTTCTGGTCGAGCGCAGCTCGCGCGAGGCGGTGGTGGACCGGCTCGATGTCGAGGAACTCGACTGGGCCGAGGTCGATGTGAACGGCCTTCAGGTCTTTCTGATCGGCGAGGCCCCGGATGAGGCAGCGCGCTTCAAGGCGGTCACGGCCGCAGGAAGCGTGGTCGACAGCGCGCGGGTGATCGACCAGATGCTGGTCGCAGAGGCAGAACAGATCGAGCCGCCGCGCTTTTCGGTCGAGATCCTGCGCAACGACGATGGCATCTCGGTGATCGGGCTGGTGCCGGCGCAGACCGACCGCGAAGAGCTGCTCGAGGGCTTTCGCACCACGGTTGGCGACACCGGCGAGGTGTCTGACCTGCTGGAAACCGCCGATTTCACCGTGCCCGAAGGCTGGGACGCTGCGCTGCGCTTTGCCGAGCGCAGCCTTGCGCAACTGCCGCGCTCGAAGATCTCGGTCGGGGCGGGCACGGTGTCGATCAAGGCGATGACCGAAAGCGTCGAGGATCGCCGCCGTTTGCAGGCGGATCTGAAGCGCAGGGTGCCGACAGGCGTGACGCTGGTGCTGGACCTGTCGGCGCCGCGCCCGGTGATCACACCGTTCACGCTGCGTTTTCTGATCGACGACGACGGGCCGCGATTCGATGCCTGTTCGGCCGATACCGAAACCTCGCGCGACATGATCCTTGGCGCAGCGCAGGCGGTGGGCGCCCCGGCCAGCGAGACCTGCCGCCTCGGGCTGGGCGTGCCGTCGCGCCGCTGGGCCGATGCAGCGGCGATGGCAATCGGCGCGCTGTCCGAACTGGGGCGCGGCTCGGTGACCTTCTCGAACGCGGATATTGCGCTGCTGGCCGAAGAAGGCACCGAACAGGCCCTGTTCGACCGGGTGGTCGGCGAGCTTGAAAGCGGTCTTCCCGATGTCTTCGCGCTGCACGCGGTGCTGCCGGAAACCCCCGATGCCGCCGACCAGGGGGTGCGCGAATTCACCGCGACCCTATCGCCCGAAGGCGCGGTGCAACTGCGCGGGAGGGTCAATTCCGAGATCACCCGCCAGACCGTCGACAGCCTCGCCCGGGCGCAGTTTGGCTCGGATAGGGTCTATACTGCGGCGCGGGTCGACGAAGATCTGCCCAACGCCTGGGCGACGCGGGTTCTGGCGGGAATCGAGGCGCTCGGAGAGCTGTCCAACGGCGCCGTCCGGGTGACCCCGGACAGGGTGACGGTGTCGGGCAACACCGGCAACAAGGATGCAAACGACGAAATCTCGGTGCTGCTTGCCGATAAGCTGGGCGATCAGGCCGAGTTTGAGATAAACGTGACCTATCAGGAAAAGCTCGACCCGGAACTGGGCATCCCGACGCCGCAGCAATGCGAGGCACAGATCGTCGAGATCATCGGAGACCGCAAGATCACCTTCGAGCCGGGCTCGGCGAATCTCGATGCTTCGGCCAAGGACGTGATGGATGATATCGGTGAATTGCTGAAACTCTGCGGCGATATCCCGCTGGAAATACAGGGCCATACTGACAGTCAGGGTCGCGAGGAGATGAATCAGCAGCTGAGCCAGGAACGCGCCCAGTCCGTGCTCGACGCGCTGCGCAATCGCAACGTTTTGACCGCCTCCTACAGGGTGAAAGGGTACGGAGAAGAAGAGCCCATCGCTGACAATGGCAGCGAAGAGGGCCGCGAAGCGAATCGGCGCATCGAGTTCCGGCTGATCGCGCCCGAAGCCGAACAAGAGGCGGAAACCACGCTGGAAGAGCTTGAAGATACGGGCTCCGCAGGCGATACGGAAACCGCCGGAGACGATGCCGGCGCGGACGGGGCCGGGGAATGAACAGAACCGAATTCGTTATCGCCACGGCGATCATTCTCTTCGTAGCATATTGCATGGGCTGGTTTTCGAACTGGCTGGTGAACCGGTTCAAGCGTATCAGCCAGGCCGATGTCGACCAGCTCGAACGTATGAGCCAGGAGTTGCACGAGGCGGAAGAAACGCGCGATCAGGCGATTACCTATCTTCAGCAGCGCGAGGCGGAGCTGACCAACCAGCTGGCGCAGACCGAGGCCGAACTCGCCGCCGCCATGGAAGGGCTGCGCGAAGCCCGCCACGAGGCCGAGGAAATGCGCTCGTGGATCGAGCGTCACCAGCAGGCCTGACCTTTCCGAAACGGCGCCGCGTACCGCGGCCCATGGAAGCCTCGCTCCGCCTTGCGGCGGAGACGTCGGCCTGCGGGCGCCCCTTGCCAATGGCGCACCGTCTCTCGCAAGGATGCACCTCTTGCAGGGGCCTCCGGGCGGCAAGCAAGAGGCCCGACAGGGTCCGCGGCCTCGGTTTCTTCTGGCCGAAAATATCCCGGGGGGAGGCTCCGCAAGGAGACGGGGGGCAGCGCCCCCCTTGCGGGTTTTCATTTCGTGCAACGGCTCGTATGAGGCAGGCGAAAGGTAGGTGCCAAATGTCCCATGTCACTCTGGTACGCCACGGTCAGGCCAACAGCTCCGCGCGCGACGAAGTCTCCTACGACAAGCTCAGTGATCTGGGGCATTGTCAGGCGCGCTGGCTCGGAGAGCACCTGCGCGGCACCGGCGAGCGCTTTGCGCGGGCCTATTGCGGCACCTTGCGGCGGCATCGTGAGACTGCCGATGCCATGGCGCTGGGGCTTGATCTGGTGATCGACCCCCGCCTCGATGAGCTGGAATATTTCACCATGGCGCAGATCTGCGAGGCGCAGTACGGCATCGATATGCCGAATGGTCGCGAAGAATTCGCGCTGCACATGCGGCGGATGTTCGGGCTATGGCGCGACAATGCGATAGATGGCGCACCGGTGCCCTTCGCGACGTTCGAAGCGCGCGTCAGCGAGGTGCTCACCGAGATCGCAGGCGGCGAGGGGCGGGCCGTCGTGGTGACATCTGGCGGGGTGATCGGCATGGCGATGCGGGTGACGATGGAGCTGGGGCTTGGTGCCTTTGCCAATGCCTGCCTTGCGATCGAGAACAGTTCGATGCACCGGTTTCAGCCGATGTCCACCGGGCTGGTGCTGACGCAATTCAACGCAGTGCCCCATCTGGAAGACGCAGAGCGGGCGCTTTCGCGCACGCATCTTTAACGCATCCAGAAGCCCTCGCGCTTCAATCGGTTGCGGATCGCCTGTTCGCGCACCGGCAGGTCGTTGCGATCAAACAGCGCGCGCGCCTTGTGCCCGCGCCCCTGATAGAGCGTGCGCAGCAGCGGCTCGTATTGCTTGAGCACTTTCTTGATCCGATGCGGCGCGGCGATCTCTTCGAGCAGTTGCACCACCGCATCGCTTTCGCGCGCATAAAGCAGCGGGAAGGTGCGGTAATGGCAGGTCACCGATCCGTCGAGCAGCCCCGGCGGCAGCGCGTCGCGCCCGCCGCCAAAGGAATGGATCACCAGCGGCAGCGCCACCTGATCCAGCCACGGATCGAAGTCCTGACAGATCAGCGCCTCGGGCGGATCGTCACGAATCGTCAGTGCGTAGTCGAGGAACCGCTGGCCGAAACGCCTTGGGCAGCTGTGAAAGAAGAAGCCGGCGTTGAAATAGAGATAGCGCCGCCAATGTTCATCGGGCCAGCTCAGATCCAGCGAGCTGTCGAAATTCAGCCCGAAACGATCGTAGAGCGCCTTCCACGTCGCGGTATAGCCCGGCCCGTACAGCTCGATCTTCGGCCAGGTGTTCTCGCGGCGCAGCGACGCGGTTGGGCGGTCGAAATCGAAGGGCACGCGCGACAGATCGTCCAGCACCAGCGTGTCGGTGTCGAAGAACACAAAGGGCTCGCCCTCGGGCAGGGCGGCCAGTGCCTCGATCTTGTTGCCATAGGGGTAGGACTGGCCGAAATGCCGGGTCTCGAAGGGCAGGATCGTGGCGCCATGGTCCTCAATAATGGCGCGGATCTCGGCGTCCGTGATGCGCGGGTCGCGCTCCCACAGAGCGTTGGGCTGGGGCTCCGCGACGAACAGCTTCACCCCCGGCGAGCTACGTGCCAGCGAGACAGCGAACAGCACCGCCTCGTATTGCAGCCGGCCTGCTTGGCCGATGATCATCACGTTGAATTGCCCGCTCATCCGCGCCCCTCTTTTGCGCCACAATAGGCAGGGAGGCGCGGCGAGGAAAGCGGGCTCAGAGCGTGATCGGCTCGAGCACCTGCGGCTCGATCACCCGAACGCCGGGCAGTTCGGCGGCAAGCACCTCGGCATCCTGTTCGAGTGCGCCGAAGGTGCGATAGTGCATGGGAATTACCGTCGTGAAGTCGAAGTATTTCTTTGCCGCCCAGCCGGCCATTTCCATGTCCATGGTGTAATAGCCGCCCGCCGAGAGGATGCCGACGGTGGGGGCGTAATACTCCCCGATCCACGCCATGTCGGCCATGATCGTGGTGTCGCCCGAGAAATAGATGCAGTGCCCGTCGCCGCGGATCACGTAGCCGACTTCCGATCCGGTGTACTGGACCTTGCCATCGACCATCATCGACGAGCTGTGCGAGGCGGGCACCATGCTGACCGCCACATCGCCGAACATCGCGGTGCCGCCCTTGTTGAAGGCGTGCCCAACCGTGACGCCCTGCGCCTTGAGCACCGAGGTCAGCTCGAACATTCCCGAAACCGGCAGCCCGGTTTCCCGGGCGATGCTCACCACATCGTCGGTGTGGTCAAAATGGCCGTGGGTCAGCAGGATCTGCGTCGCGCCATCAAGCGCCTCGGCGCGACGCTCGTCGGGCAGCATCGGGTTTCCTGACAGCCACGGATCGACAAGGATGACCTCGTCGGCAATCTCGAAGCGAAAGCTGCCATGGCCTAGCCATATGATCTGCATGGAAATGTCCTCCGTGATGTGCTTCATCGACGATAGCGCGTCGGGCGGCATGGTAAAGCCCACCCGTGCGCGCAGACCTGTCACTCCAGTCCTGCACGCAGAGGCGATGACATGCGCTTCTGGATCCTGCGCAGTGGCCACAGATCGAGCCGCCCAACTGGTACAGCGCGACATCTTGCAACCGTCGAGCAGGCAAAGCGTCCGGCCGATATGGGGCTGGTGGCCGTCGATGTCCCGCCGGCATGAGGGGGCCACACTGGGCCGCGGGGCGCTGCCTGTCGACATGGCGCTCGGCGATAGATCGGACCCGGCGCGGCGGTGATGCCGGGCAAGCTGGACCGAGAAATCAGGGCACTGGCTGGAAAACCTGTTTCGACCACATCGCGGCCCGTGTCCGCGCGGCCGAAGGCGTGTCGCATTTTCAGCAAGCGCCGATATGCACCGGAAAATTCTTGGTCGTCTTTGCACTGGTGCAGGTGGCTCGGGTTTGCGATGTTGCCTTGGCGCGGCGATGCCTGTTTGGAGGTGGATTTGGTCGCGCTGATCCCGACAATGCAGCGCTACCGATGCACATGGCGGTCAGGGCGTCGCAATTCCAGGCGCTGATCGCCGAGGCGTCCGATGGAAGAAACACGGCGGTGTTGGCGACCTGCGCGCATTCCGATGCAACAGTCACCGGGTTAGCAGCCGACGCTCCGCTGTCAAAGCGCACCGGCGCCGCGATGATGCGCGAGAAGAGCGCCCTTGCCGTAGCCAGGGGCGCGTCGCAGCGCCACACACAGATCGAAGCGCAGAACGCGGATCTTGCGCAGAGCGGTTACCGGGCGCTGGGGGTGGCTCGCAGGGATGCAAGCTGGCGCTTCTTCGGGCTGCTCATCGACCCACCGCGCCCAGATGTAGGCAGCACGCTGGCCGAAGCGCCTCGCATGGGGCGCGGTCAAGATTATCGGCGATCACGTGGCCATTGCCCCGCCAACATGGAACGCTCGCCAGGCGGCACCAGGACAGGTTTTCTTAAAGCGATTGTCCCGGGCAATTGTGCCTGTTCTTCACTGCCGACGCGACGCAAGTGCAGATACGCTGCTGGCGGCTTGCAGGCGTATCGTGGCGCCAGTGTGCTGGGCGATGTCGCTTCTGCTTTGGGGCTGCTATTTTGCGGTCTTGCCGATAAGAGCTGCGATCGCCACTCTGGTGCGCCGCCTTGGAGCGCGTTTTGAGAGGGCGAAGGGGGCGCTGCCCCCCGTCTCCTTGCGGAGTCGCCCCACGGGATATTTTTGGCCAGAAGAAACTTGGGCGCGGCGCATAGGCCTCTTCTGGCCCTAAATATCCCCACCGGAGGCATCCGATATCGCGGCCAAGACGGGGGGCTGGACAAGGGGGCGCGGGGCGGGTTCTTTCAGCCCCGACACGGTTGAGGGGCAGCACCATGGATATTGAGGATCTTGCGGAACGTATCCTGAGCGGAGAACGGCGCGCTCTGGCGCGGGGGATCACGCTCGTCGAAAGTGGGCGGGCGGATCATCGGGCCATGGCGCGCGATCTGATCGAAAGGCTGCGCTGCGCGGGGCGTGAGGCCATGCGCATCGGGTTGTCTGGTACGCCTGGCGTCGGCAAGTCGACCTTTATCGAGAGTTTCGGCATGATGCTGGTTGCGCAGGGGCTGAGGGTCGCTGTGCTGGCGGTTGATCCGAGTTCGGCGCGCTCGGGCGGCTCGATCCTTGGGGACAAGACGCGCATGGAGCGGCTGTCGCGCCATCCGGGGGCGTTCATTCGCCCGTCGCCCTCGCAAACACATCTTGGCGGCGTGGCGCGGCGCACCCGCGAGGCTATCGATCTGTGCGAGGCGGCGGGGTATGATGTGGTGTTGATCGAAACCGTCGGTGTGGGCCAGTCGGAGACCGTGGTTGCCGAGATGTCGGATCTGTTCATGCTGCTGCTAGCCCCCGCGGGCGGCGATGAATTGCAGGGGGTCAAGCGTGGTATCATGGAGACCGCGGATATGATCCTTGTGAACAAGGCGGATGGCGATCTCAAATCCGCCGCGACGCGCACCTGCGCTGATTACGCCGGGGCGCTGCGCCTGCTGCGCAAGCGCGCGCAAGACCCCGAGGGTTTTCCTAAGGCGCTGACCGTCTCTGCGGCGCTTGAGAACGGGCTCGACAGTGCTTGGGCCGAGATGCGCGCGCTTCAGGCATGGCGAAGAGAGAATGGCCATTTCGCCCGGCGCAGGGCCGAGCAGGCGCGATTCTGGTTCGAGGCCGAGGTCCGCGAAGGGCTGCTCGCTCGCCTGCGCCGCGAGCCGGTAAAGGGCGCGATGGCGGCGCTTGCCGCGCGGGTCGAAGCGGGTGAGATCACCGCCGCCGCCGCTGCGGACGAGCTGCTTGCGACCTATCTTGGGGAGAGCCTTCCGGCATGACGCCCGAGCGGGTCTTTGACGGGGCGCTGTTGCGGGCGGATCTGTTCAAGGGCGCGCGCAAACGGCTGTTTGTCAGCTTTCGCCAGCGGGTCGGCACCGCCGGGAGTTTCGAGGATGTGCGCCCGGTGCGGGCCTTCACCGCACGGGGCTATGCGCATCTGCATATCCAGAGCCTGTGGAACGACTGGTTCGTCAATGCCGAGACCACGGCGCTGGAAGACGCCCTGCGCGGGCTGGCGCCGCGCTACAGGCGCGCCGTGGCGATGGGGTTTTCCATGGGCGGCTACGGCGCGCTGCGGTTTTCCGCCGTGCTGGGGTTGGCGCAGGTCATCGCCATCGCGCCGCAGGTCTCGGTTCATCCAGATGAGGTGCCGTGGGATCGGCGCTACCGGGACGAGTCGCAGGGGTTCGATCGGCAGGCGGGGGATCTGGCGCGCCACGGCCACAAGGGCCTTGAGGGCGCGCTGCTGTGCGATCCCTTTGTCGGTGCCGATCTGGCCCATGCCCGGATGGCGCAAACGCTGTTTCCCAAGCTGCGGATCTGCCGTCTGCCGGGCGGGGGGCATCCTCCGAGCCGCGTCTTGCGACAGGGTGGCAGGTTGCCCGATCTTCAGGCGCAGTTGGTCGATGGCGGCATCGATGCGGCAGAGATCATTGCGCTGCACCGCGCCTCGCGGCGCTGCTCGCCAAGTTATTTCCGGCATATGCAGCGGTACGCCAAGGCCCGCCGCCCGGCGCTGGCAGAGCGTCTGGCCGCGATGGGGCAGGCAGCTGTACCCGTGGTCGACAAAGGTTAGGGCAAGGACTTGAAAGGAAGGGTTGACGCCCAAGGGCCTTGAAGCTAGAGAAGCCCGACCAGATTCCGGGGGCCCCTGCGGGCGGCACCCTTTCCATATTGGCGAACCCGCCGGCGCTGGCAGTGCAATATCTGTCAGTCTTGGTGGTCCGCCCCGAACGCAAAAGGATGTACCCGATGTCGCGCGTATGCGAACTGACCGGCAAAGGCCCGATGACGGGTCACAACGTAAGCCACGCCAACAACAAGACCAAGCGTCGCTTTCTGCCGAACCTGAACGACGTGAGCCTTCAGTCCGAGACCCTTGGCCGCCCGGTCAAGCTGCGCATCTCGGCGCATGCGCTGCGCTCTGTCGACCACCGCGGTGGTCTCGACAAGTTCCTTGACAAGGCCAAGGACGTCGAACTCAGCGCCGCGGCACTGAAGGTCAAGAAAGAGATCGCCAAGGCGCGCGCAGCCGCCGTCTGATCGGTTGTGGCATTGCGCCACGCACAGAGTTATCCACAGCTCCGGTGTCACCACACCGGGGCTGTTTCCTTTTGTCGCGGGACAGAAATTTCCGATTAGCCTAGTTTTGCGGCGATGGTGAGAAAAACTTATCCACTGATTGGCATTCTGCTGACTCTGGCGCTGGCATTGACCGGCTACCAGATGGCGGTGGCGCGTGCGCAGCCGGTCCCGGCGGGGCAGATCGTCATCTGTTCGGGCATGGGCCTTGTCACCGTCATGGTCGATTCGGATGGCCAGCCGGTCCAGCACAGCCACCTGTGCCCGGATGGTCTTTTGACGCTGTTCAACGGGCTGGGCGTTGCGTGGATAGCGCCGGGCAGGGAGCAGCGCTGGCTGGTCTTGCCCGCCTTTGCCAAGGCCATGCGCGGCGCCGGGCGCAGGTTGCCCGCCGTGCAGGCGCGTGATCCTCCGGCGCGGGCTTGACGTTCCGGCAGACCATAGACAGACCAAAGGACATCTGATGAAATCGTTTCTTCTTGCGGGCGCGGCTGCGCTTGCGCTTGCCACATCGGCTCAGGCTGACATCGTGATCCATGACGCCTATGCGCGCAGCGCCATGGCGACGGCGCCCACCGGGGCTGCCTTCATGCGGATCGAGAATACCGGCGACAGCGACGACCGGCTGGTATCGGTTGCCTCTGATGCGGCCGAGCGGGTCGAACTGCACACTCATATCTCCGATGCAAACGGGGTGATGAAGATGGCCGAGGTCGAGGACGGCTTTGCGATTCCCGCTCATGGCGAACATGCGCTTCAGCGCGGCGGCGATCACGTCATGTTCATGGGGCTGAGGGCGCCGTTCGAGCAGGACGCCAAGGTCATCGTGACACTGACTTTCGAGAAAGCAGGCGAAAAGCGGGTGGAGATTCCCGTCGATCTGGCCCGCACGCCGATGCATGGAGGGGGCGGCGCGGGCCATAAGAACACGGGCAACTGACCTAGAGGCGCGCCTTGCCGGGGCGCGTTGCATATCTTTTCAGCTGGTAAGATGATCCGGGGTTGGGGCGGTCTCCATTTCCGATGCGGGCAGATCGAGCACGAGATGCCCGCCCTTGGCCCCCGGAGCGCGGTGCGACAGCGACGAGAACGGCAGGGCGCGACGGTCCTGCGAAAAGAAACCGCCGTGGGCCACGATGAAATAGTCGAGCCGATTCGCCTCGGCATTCCACAGTATGTCGGCCAGATGCCCCATTTCGGCGTCGCGCCCGAACACCGGGCGTTCCAGCCAGCGCCCAAGCCGGTCGTAGCGGTCCAGCGCCGCCTCGGCGCGCGGGTCGGTCTGGCGCTCGGCATCGTCGCCGGACCCCAGCATCGCGGCCAGCGCCAGCGGCGCATGAGTCGCGCCGAACGGCCCGACCACCAGTGGCGGCATCACACCGAACAGCGCATCGATCTGCGCGGTCTCGCCGGTCCAGTGCGGGGCGCGGCTGAGCTCTTCCTCGGTGATCCGCAGCGGCACGCGCCGGGTTTGCGGATCGGGTCGGCCCATCAGCGACGCCGGGGCCAGCGCCTGCCCGCCGCCGCCCATGCCGGTTCCCAGCGACAGATAGACCAGCTGCCGCGTACCCGCATCGAACACAAGGTCGCTCAGAACCAGATCGGGCGCATCAGCGGCGATGGTCCATGTCAGCATGTCGGTCAGGCTCAGCAGCATCGGGTGTCCTCCTTCAAGCCGGGGCTCGGCCATGTCTTGCAAGTATAACCGGGTTGCAAAGCCATTGGTTCCGGAACCGAAGCGCCCCGCCGAGGGTTAGGATTTCAACCACCACAGGAGGCAGCCATGTCCGTCGATATCTTCATCGCTGGTCTGGCCGGACTCACGATCATCGGTGTCCTCATCTTTGCGCTGACCAGCGCCAAAGACCGAGATGACGACATCCGCTGACCAAGCGGACCGAACCAGACCGCAGAACCACATCAAGCGAGGGGGCGCCTTGGTCGTTCCCTCGTTTTTTGCGTGGGTTTTCACCATCTGCCCTGCGTGTTTTGCGATCTTAAAGATGAGTGAAACTGTCAGGTTGACATATCCGATGCTTTTGCTCAGATATGAGGGCGTCCAGCCACCCCGCGATCCGGGGCAGCCCGACCTGACCGGAACAAGGAGGCTGACAATGACCCAGACCATTCGTATTGCGCAGGCCGCTCGCCCGCGCCGGGACGATCTGATCCAGCTTGTGCTGGGGGGGCTGTGGCCCGCAGAGGCGGCGCTCGAGGCGCTGCTGGACCGTATCGAGGCAGGGGAGGCCGCACGATGATGGAGCAGCGATTCGATACCGAGCGCGCCACCCCCGCGCTTCCCCGCCACCGTGCCCGCGACATGACCGATGGTGGCAACATCGCCGAAATCGAGCTCGACGGGCAGGTCTATACCCTGCGCATCACCAAGGCCGGCAAGCTCATCCTGACCAAGTGATCCCGTCAGCCAACCTTTAGAATAAACGCCAACGAGGACAGTTCATGAAATTCACCACCTCTACCGCCGTCGCGCTGCTGCTGGCATCGCCCGCGCTGGCCGCCCCCAAGGCCGACGTGCTGACCAATTACGCCGACATCGCGCTGGCGGGATACGAGGACAGCCTGACCACCGCACAAGCGCTTGAAGCCGCGGTGGACGCCCTGATCGCCGATCCGTCGGAGGCAACGCTGGCCGCTGCGCGCGATGCGTGGCGCGGCTCGCGCCCGTCCTATCAGCAGACAGAAGTCTTTCGCTTCGGCAACCCGATCGTCGACGAGTGGGAAGGCAAGGTGAATGCCTGGCCGCTGGATGAGGGGCTGATGGACTACGTCTCGGAGGATTACGAAGGCCCGACCGACGAAAATGAATACGCTGCGCTGAACATCATCGCCAACCCGTCGGTCACCATCGCCGGGCAGCAGATTGATGCGTCTGAAATCACCGCCGAGCTGATCGCCGATACGCTCAATGAGGCGGACGGGGTCGAATCCAACGTGGCGCGTGGCTATCACGCCATCGAATTCCTGCTCTGGGGGCAGGATCTCAACGGCACCGGCCCGGGGGCCGGGGAACGCCCGTTCACCGATTACGCGCAGGGCGATGATTGCACGGGTGGCAATTGCGACCGGCGCGCCGATTACCTCAAGGCCGCGACCGCGCTGCTGGTGGCCGATCTGCACGAGATGGTCGACGCATGGGGCAGCGATGGTGCCGCTCGCGCCGCGCTGATGGAAGACGAGGATGCCGGCATCACCGCCATGCTCACCGGCATGGGCTCCCTGTCCTATGGCGAGCAGGCGGGCGAGCGGATGCGCCTTGGCCTGATGCTCAACGATCCCGAGGAAGAGCACGACTGTTTCTCCGACAACACCCATATCTCGCATTTCTACGACGGGCAGGGCATCCAGAACGTCTATCTTGGCAGCTATACCCGCATTGATGGCAGCACCGTCGAAGGGCCGTCGCTGTCCGAGCTCGTGGCCGAGATCGACCCGGAACTCGACACCGAGATGAAGGCCAAGCTGGACACCACCATGGCGGCGCTTGGCGACATCGTGGAGGCGGCCGAGGGCGGCTTTGCCTATGACCAGATGCTGGCGCTTGGCAACGAAAAGGGCGAAGCGCTGATCATGGGCGGCGTCGACGGGCTGATCGATCAGACCCGCACCATCGAGCGCATCGTGGCAGAGCTGAACGTCTCGGATGTGGCGATCGAAGGCTCGGACAGCCTCGACAACCCCAACGCGATCTTCCAGTAAAAGGGTCGGCAAGATGATCGTCTGTAGTTGCAACGGTATATCGGACAAAGATATCAATGCAGCCATCGACTGGATGCGCGCAGCGGACCCCCAGACGATCATCACCCCCGGCAAGGTCTATCATGCTCTGGGGAAAGCGGCCGATTGCGGAAGCTGCATGCCGCTTTTCCTGCACATGATGCGCGCGAACGCCAACCTTGAAGTACCCATGGAACTCCGTGGCCTAAGGCCTCGGACCTACAAAGGAAAATCCAATGAAGGGCGATGAGAAGGTCATCGAATATCTCAACCGGGCGCTGCGCTCGGAGCTGACGGCGGTCAGCCAGTACTGGCTGCATTACCGGCTTCAGGAAGACTGGGGCCTTGGCCACATGGCCAAGAAAAGTCGCGAGGAGTCCATCGAAGAGATGAACCACGCCGACAAGCTGATCACCCGGATCATCTTTCTCGAAGGCCATCCCAACCTGCAAAAGCTCGACCCGCTGCGCATCGGTCAGACGCCCAAGGAAACGCTTGAGGCGGATCTGGCGGCCGAACACGAGGCGCGCACACTGTATATCGAGGCGCGCGACCATTGCGAGTCGGTCAAGGATTACGTGTCCAAGGATCTGTTCGAAGAGCTGATCGCCGATGAGGAAGGCCATATCGACTTTCTCGAAACGCAGCTCGATCTTTACGCCCGGCTGGGCGAAGCAGGTTACACGCAGGTCAATGCCTTCCCGATGTCTGAAGCCGAATAAGGCGCTCGTCTGCGTCGCCCTTGTCTGGGGCGGCGCGGCATTCGGGGCAGAGCCGGCAAGCGATCCGCAGCTGTCCCAGATTCCCCGCACCAAGGCCGAACAGGCGCGCATTTCCGCAGCCGTTGCCCCGACCACTGATTTCACCGCGCCAGAGCCGTTCGAGGCCCGTCCCGCCGGGGCCGCCACCGTGCCCGCCCGGCGCGACGCGCAGGCCTTTGCCCAGCCCGCAGCGGGGATTCTGGGCGAGGCACTGATGGGCTGGCATCTTGGTCAGGCGCTGTTCGACAAGCTCTGGGCACCTTCGCCGTCTTCGACCCGCGCCTCCGATGGGCTCGGGCCGCTGTACAATGCGCGCTCCTGTCAGGCTTGCCATATCCGCGACGGGCGCGGTCATGCGCCGGACGGAGGCGGCGCGGTGTCGATGGTGCTGAAACTGTCGGTGCCAGCCGATCCAGAGGCCGATGCGCCCGCGATCGAGGACTGGATCGCCACCGCGCCAGACCCGGTCTATGGCATCCAGATTCAGGATTTCGGCGCCATCGGCCAGCCCGCTGAGGCGCAAGTTGATGTCAGCTACGAATCGATTGAGGTGCCGCTGTCAGGGGGCGAGACCGCGACCCTGCGCAAGCCGCGCTACACCGCCGCCGCGCTTGGCTACGGCCCGCTGGCGCCCGGCGCCATGCTCAGCCCGCGCGTGGCGCCGCAGATGATCGGGCTGGGGTTGCTCGAAGCGATTCCAGCGGCCGAGATTCTTGCCCGCGCCGATCCGCAAGACAGCGACGGCGATGGCATTTCGGGGCGCGCTGCCATCGTCTGGTCGGTCGAATACGGCCAACCCATGCTTGGCCGCTTTGGCTGGAAGGGGATAGAGCCGACGATCCGCGATCAGATTGCCTCGGCGTTTTCCACCGATATCGGCATCTCGACATGGTTGCGCCCCGCCGCCGCCGGCGATTGTACCGCCGCGCAGACCCGCTGCACCGAGGCCCCGCATGGCGTGGATGCCGAAGGGGCCGAAATCTCGCGCGAGGCGCTGGAGACCGTCGTGCATTTCAGCCGCAGCCTTGGCGTGCCCGCCCGGCGCGACATGGACGATGCACAGGTGCTGCGCGGCAAGCAGCTGTTCCATGACACCGGCTGCACCGCCTGCCACACCCCCAAACATGTCACCGCCCGGCTGACCGACGCGCCAGAGCGCAGCTTTCAGCTGATCTGGCCGTTCACCGATCTGCTGCTGCATGACATGGGCGAGGGGCTGGCCGATCACCGCCCCGAGGGGCGCGCCACCGGGCGCGAATGGAAGACACCACCGCTCTGGGGCATCGGCTTGACCGGGCAGGTTTCGGGCCATACCCAGTACCTTCATGACGGACGCGCGGGCTCGCTTCTTGAGGCGGTGCTCTGGCACGGCGGCGAGGCACAGCGCCAGCGCGATGCCGTCACTGCCATGCCTCCCGCCGACCGTTCTGCTCTGATCCGCTATCTGGAAAGTCTCTGACCCATGCGCCACCTTGCCCTGCTCGCCCTGATTGCCGCCACCCCCGCCAGCGCCGGGGTGCCCGAGGCATTGGACGAGGTCATCCTGCCCGGCTTTGCGGGCTTTGCCGAAGCGGCGACAGCGCTATCGGTCGCCGCCTCCGCCGATTGCACGCCCGAGTCGCTGAAGGCGCCGTGGAACGCCGCCTTCGATGCCTGGACGCAGATTGGTGACATTCGCATTGGCCCGTCGGAAACCGGCGCGCTTGGCGTTGCCTTCTGGCCCGATGTGCGCGGCTTTACCCCGCGCACGCTGGGCAATCTCATCAAGGCCGAGGCAGAGGTCGGCACCGACCCCGCGGCCTATGCCGAAGTGTCCATCGCCGGGCGCGGGCTGTTTGCGCTGGAACGGATGTTCTACGACGCCGATTTCTCGGGCTACGAGGCGGGCAGCTATTCCTGCACGCTGGTGCAGACCATGACCGCTGAACTCGCCGCGCAGGCTGGCGCGCTCGACGCCGGGTGGGAGGGCTTTTCCAAGGTGCTGCTGAGCGCTGGCGAGGAGGGCAACACGCTGTACCTCAGCGAGGGTGAGGCGATGGATGTTCTGTATACGCAGGCGCTGTCGGGGCTGGAATTTTCCGACGTGGCGCGGCTGGGCAACCCGCTGGGCAGCTTCGAGCGCCCGCGCCCGACCCGGGCTGAGGCGTGGCGCTCAGAGCGCAGCTTGCGCAACGTGCTGTTGAATGCCGATGCCTCGGTGGCACTGGCCCACGCGGTCGGAGGCATTCCGCTGCCGGTGACCGATGCCGCGCTGGCGCGGTTGCACGAGCTGGCGGAGCGGGTGAGCGACCCGTCGTTTCAGGACATCGAAGACCCCTCGGCCCGGCTGCGCGTCGAGATCGTGCAGCAGCAGGTCAACGCCATCGGCGAAGCCATCAAGGGTGAGCTTGGTGCCGCGCTAGGCCTGACCGCCGGGTTCAATTCGCAGGATGGAGACTGATCCATGACCACCCGACGCGCCTTCATTGCCTCATTGCTTGCCGCCTCGGCCAGCCCTGCCGTGGGCTGGGCATCGGTGGGCGATCCTACCTATCTTGCCGCAGCGCGGATGCCCGACGGCAGCTATATGCTGGCGGGCCTGCGCGAGGATGGCTCGGCGGCGTTCAGCGTGCCGCTTCCGGCGCGCGGCCACGCGGCGGCGGCGCATCCATCCCGCGCCGAGGCGGTGGGCTTTGCCCGCCGTCCGGGCACCTATGCGCTGGTCATCGATTGCCGCGACGGCGAGGTGCTGCACCGGCTGGAGGCCCCGGACGAGCGCCAGTTCAACGGGCATGGCACCTTCTCGCCGGATGGGCGGCTGCTTTACACGGTCGAACAGCGCGTCGCCGACAGCGAAGGCTTCATCGGGGTCTGGAATACCGATGGCTATCGGCGCGTGGCGGAATTCGCCAGCCACGGAGTCGGGCCACATGACATCCGGGTGATGCCCGATCACGCCAGCCTCGTGATCGCCAACGGCGGCATCCAGACCGACAAATGGGATCGCGCCAAGCTCAACACCGACACCATGCGGCCAAGCCTTGTCTATGTCGATCTGGATGGCGCGCTGCTGGAAAAGCGCGATCTGCCAGAGTTTTACCAGAACTCGATCCGCCACCTTGCGCTGCGCGCCGATGGGCTGGTGGGCTTTGCGATGCAATGGGAGGGCGAGGCGGGCTATGCGCCGCCGCTGCTGGCGCTGCATCGACGCGGCGAGGAGCTGGTGCTGTGCGAAGCCCCGCTTGAAGACGAGCTGGCGATGGATGGTTACGCTGGCAGCGTGGCATTCTGCGGCGACGGCAGCGAGATCGCCATCAGCTCGCCGAGGGGCGGGCGCTTGCACCGGTTTTCCGACGCGGGCGTTTTTCTGGGCGCGGTGTCGCGCACCGATGTCTGCGGGCTGGCGCCGCATGCCGGGGGTTACATGGCCAGCGACGGGCTGGGCGGCGTGCTGCTGGTGCGCGGCGGCGCGGTCCAGCCGCTGACCATCGCTCAGGCCGCGTGGGACAACCATCTGATTCCGATCCACGCCTGACGGCAAAGCCGGGGGCTGGTACCGCCGCGATCCAGCGGCTTGGGGCGCGTCGTCAAGAAGCGCGCCCCAAGCTGAAACAGATCTTTCCGGATATCACTTCCCTCAAAGGCCGACCGCCGCGGGAGGAGGCAACCGCGGCGGCCGGATGAGCGATCACTGGATGGACTTCACGCCTGAGTAGGCGGGGCCAAAGCGGGCATAAGCCGCGTTCAGCGCCTCGGTCATGCCAGTGACCGGCTCAATGACCTCGCCAGTGAGCGGCGCGGTCATTATCTCTGTCGGGCTCTCGCCGGTGGCGGCGATGCGCCCAAGCCGCGCCGCGCCAAGCGCCGCGCCGAATTCACCGGCCTTGGGCAGGTGCAGCGGCAGATCCAGCACCGTCGCCAGCAGCCGCAGCCAGTAACGCGAGCCGGTGCCGCCGCCGATGGCGAGCAGGCTGGCGGGCCGCGCCCCGGTGCTCTTGAGCGCCTCGAGACTGTCGCGCAGGCCAAAGCTGACGCCGGTCAGCACCGCGCGGGTCAAATCGTCGCGCGTGGTGTCGGCGCCGATGCCGGTAAAGGCACCGCGGATGTCGGCATCGTTGTGCGGCGTGCGCTCGCCCGACAGGTAGGGCAGGAAGCGCTCACGCCCCGGCGCGGCGAGGTGTTCGCCTAGCGGCGCTGTCAGCTCGGCGGGGCGGGTGCCGGTGATGCGGGCCAGCCAGTTGAGGCTGTCGGTACAGCTGAGCATCACGCCCATCTGGTACCATGTGTCCGGCACCGCGTGGCAAAAGCTGTGCACCGCGGTTTGCGGCGAGGGCGCATAGCCGCCGCGCGCCGCCAGCAATACCCCCGAGGTGCCAAGTGAGACAAAGCCCTGACCTTCGTTCAGAACGCCGGTGCCAGCCGCCGCTGCCGCGTTGTCGCCTGCGCCGCCAGCGATGGCGACATTGCCGACGCCCCATTTTGACGCCAGCTCGCGGCGCAGGGTGCCCGCGCGGGCGCAGCCTTCGACGAGGCGGGGCATCTGGGCGCGGCTCATGCCGCCCAGATCGAGCAACGTATCGGACCAGTCGCGCGCGCCGGTGTCGAACCAGCTGGTCCCGGCGCTGTCGGACATGTCTGCGACGTGATCGCCGCTCAGGTACAGGTTGAGATAGGCCGCGGGCAGCAGCACCTTGGCGATACGGGCAAAATGGCCCGGCTCATGGGTGCGCATCCACAGCAGCTTGGGTGCGGTGAAGCCGGGGAACATGATGTTCCCAGAAATCTCGCGCGCGCCGGGGGTGGCATCCAGCGCGGCTGCCTCGATATGGCTGCGGCTGTCGTTCCACAGGATGCAGGGGCGGATCACCGTATCCGAGGCATCCAGCGCCACCGCGCCGTGCATGTGCCCGGCAACGCCGATCCCCTTCAGCGCTTCCCAGCCCGGTGCGGCGCGCAGCTCGTCCACCGCGCCTTCCAGCGCGGCGATCCAGTCGGCGGGGTCTTGCTCGGACCAGCCGGACTGGGGGTGCGCCACCTCGTAATGACGCTCGGCCGAGGCCAGCGGTGTGCCATCCGCCGCTGTCAGAAGCGCCCGCAGACCCGATGTGCCAAGATCAATTCCGAGGTAGCTCATGGCATCAGCCTTTCACGTAGGCGTCCATGGTGGCCTCTACCCCATCGTCCCACAGACGGGTCAGCCATTTGGCAAAGGTGTCAGCAAAGCGCGCGTTCGACGCCAGATCGCCATAGACAGAGCGCTGTTCCAGCCATGCGGCAGGGCGGGTGCGGGCCTGTTCCGACAGGGCGACGAGGCGGGTCCAGTCGGGGTCGTTGGCTTCGATCACCGAGCCGTCTTCGAACTGGCCAGCGCAATACCGGCACCACAGCGCCGATTCCAGCGCCAGACCGTCGATCGAGGCATCGGCTTTCAGCGCCTCGACGATTACTGGAACGATGAATTTCGGCTGACGGTTGGAACCGTCAAAGCACAGCCGCCGCAGCGTGTCCTTGACCTCGGGGTTCGAGAACCGCCCGACGATCAGTTCGAGATATTCGGTGGCGGTGAATTCGGGGACCGGCTGCACCTGCGGCAGCACCTCGGTTTCCTCGACCTTGCGGAAAAAGCCATGCACCAACGGATGCGCCATCGCCTCGTCGACCAGCGTGCAGCCAAGCAGCGCGCCGGCATAGGCGATGATGGCGTGGCCGCCGTTGAGAATGCGGATCTTCATCCGCTCGTAGTCATGCACGTGGTCGGTGAAGGTCACGCCGACCTCTTCAAGGCGCGGGCGGCCTTGGGTGAAGCTGTCTTCAAGCACCCATTGGCGGAACGGCTCGCAGGTCACCGGGACCGGATCGTTCAGCCCAAACCCCGCGGCGACGGCGCGTTCGCGATCGCCGGTGGCGGGCGTGATGCGGTCGACCATCGAATTGGGAAAGGCGACATTGGCGGCGATCCAGTCGGCCAGCGCCGGATCGGACAGCCGCGCGGTGCCGGTGACCGCGTCGCGGGTCACGCTGCCGTTGCCGGGAAGGTTGTCGCAGCTCATCACGGTGAACGGGGTCTGGCCCGCATCCCGACGCGCCTTGAGCGCGGCGACGATGGCGCCGAACACGGTGCGCGGGGCATCGGGCGAGGCGCCATCGGCGACGATGTCGGGATGGGTCGGATCAAAGGTCTCGGTGGTGGGATCGACGAAATAACCGCCTTCGGTCACGGTCAGCGACACGATGCGGGTGCTGGTATCGGCCATCTTGGCGATCAGCGGGCCGTTGGTTTCCTCGATCGGGAGATAGTCGATCATCGAGCCGGTAACGCGCGGATTCCGGCTGTCGGCGGACAGCTCGATCACGGTCGACAGGCAGTCCTGCGCCAGCAGCGCTTCGCGCATCCGCGCATCGGGGGCCCGCACGCCCGCGCCGGTGATCGCCCAGTCATGGTCGAGCCCCTTGGCAAACAGGTCGTCAAGATAGACCGCCTGATGGGCGCGGTGGAAATTGCCGAGACCCACATGCACGATGCCGTGGCTCAGCCCTTTGCGATCATAGGCAGGCAGCGCAACGCGCTTGTCGGTATTCTCAGAGATCAGGCTCATGGGACGGCTCCGTCAGATTACTCTGCACCTGCCGCCCTGGGGGAGACGGGCGGCGGTGCGTTCGGCCCTCTGCGCGGGGCCACGCGTCCGCCGGGGCGGAATGTTGTCGCGCCCGGCTGTCGCGCCGGGCGCAGGCGGCGTCAAGGCCGCGCGTTAACGGATCACATCCGCAGGCCGTTCTTGTCGAAGCGGTGCATCCTCTCCTGATCCGGGGTCATCCAGATCCGGTCGCCGTGCTTGACCGGGATCTCGCCGCCCACACGCACGGTCAGAGGCTCGCCGCCAAGGCCATGCTCGTGAACGTGAAGGAAGGTATCAGAGCCCAGATGCTCGGATACGCTGATGGTGCCCTGCCAGAGCCCCTCGGTGGTGGATACGGCGATATGTTCGGGCCGCACACCGATGGTCGCGGCATTGTGGCCGCGCGCCACCTCGCCCTTGATCAGGTTCATCTTCGGCGAGCCGATGAAACCGGCGACGAATTCGTTGCGCGGGGAATGGTACAGATCGAGCGGGCTGCCCACCTGTTCGATATGCCCGGCGCGCAGCACGACGATCTTGTCGGCCATGGTCATCGCCTCGACCTGATCGTGGGTGACGTAGATCATCGTGGTGGCAAGGCGTTCGTGCAGCTCCATGATTTCCAGCCGCATCCCGACCCGCAGCGCCGCGTCGAGGTTCGACAGCGGCTCGTCGAACAGGAAGGCCTGCGGCTCGCGCACGATGGCGCGGCCGATGGCGACCCGCTGACGCTGCCCGCCCGAGAGCTGGCCGGGGCGGCGATCAAGATAATCGGTGAGGTTGAGCGCCTTGGCAGCGGCGTCGATGCGCCGCTTCTGCTCATCCTCGGGGATCTTGGCCATCTTCATCGGAAAGGCGATGTTCTTGCGCACCGACATGTGCGGGTACAGCGCGTAGCTCTGGAACACCATCGCAAGGCCGCGCTGCGCCGGGGCAAGCCCGGTCGCGTCGGTGCCGTCGATGGAGATGGCGCCCGAGGTCACATCCTCGAGCCCGGCGATCAGCCGCAGAAGGGTGGACTTGCCGCAGCCCGAAGGGCCGACGAACACAACGAATTCACCGTCGTTGATTTCCAGATCGAGAGGCGGAATGACGTTCACTTCGCCGAAGCTCTTCGTCACTTTCTCAAGCGTAATGCGTCCCATGATCGAAATTCCTTATTTCACCGCGCCGAAGGTCAGGCCGCTGACGAGTTGTTTCTGGCTGAACCAGCCAAGGATGAGGATCGGCGCGATAGCCATGGTCGAGGCCGCGCTGAGTTTGGCGAAGAACAAGCCTTCCGGGCTGGAGTAGCTGGCAATGAAGGCCGTGAGCGGGGCCGCCTTGGCCGCGGTTAGGTTCAGGGTCCAGAAGGCTTCGTTCCAGGCCAGGATGAAGTTGAGCAGCATGGTCGAGGCAATGCCCGGAACGGCCATGGGGGTCAGGATGAACAGGATCTCATCCTTGAGACCGGCGCCGTCCATGCGGCCCGCTTCGAGGATCTCGCCGGGGATTTCCTTGAAGTAGGTGTAGAGCATCCACACGATGATCGGCAGGTTCATCAGCATCAGCACGATGATCAGGCCGGTGCGGCTGTCCAGCAGCCCCAGTTTGATGAAGATCAGGTAGATCGGGTACAGAACGCCGACCGCCGGAAGCATCTTGGTCGAGAGCATCCAGAGCAGGATGTCCTTGGTCTTGTTCGAGGGCACAAAGGCCATCGACCACGCCGCCGGGATGCCGACGATCAGGCCAAGGATGGTGGAGCCCCCGGCGATGAAGATCGAATTCCACAGGAAGCGCGCGTAGTTCGACCGTTCCAGCACGTCATGGTAATTCGCCAGCGTCCAGTCGAACGCAAGGAACACCGGCGGGTCGGCAACGGCGGTGGCTTCGGTCTTGAAGCTGGTCAGGATGGTCCACAGGATCGGGAAGAAGATCAGCAACCCGACGGCCCATGCGGCGGCGGTGTTGATGATCTTGCGTTTTTGGGTAACGGCTCGTGCCATGGTGTCAGCTCCTCACGCGTCCAGGTTCTTGCCGACGATGCGCATCAGGAAGATGGCAACGATGTTGGCGAGAATGATTGCATAGACACCGCCCGCGGACCCAAGCCCGACGTTCTGGCTTTCCAGCACGCGCTGGAAGATCAGGTAGGTCAGTGTGCGCGACCCGAAGGCACCGCCGGTGGTCACGAAGATTTCCGCAAAGATCGACAGCAGGAAGATCGTCTCGATCAGAATCACGATGGTGATCGCCCGCCCGAGATGGGGGAGGATGATGTAATAGAACCGCTTCAGCACCGGCGCGCCGTCCATTTCCGACGCTTCAAGCTGTTCGCCGTCCAGCGACTGGATCGCGGTGAGCAGGATCAGGGTGGCAAAGGGCAGCCACTGCCAACTGACGATCAGCACGATCGAAAACAGCGAGGCGTCGCTGATCCATTCCACCGGCGCTGCGCCAAAGAACTTCCACAAATGTGCAAACAGCCCGTTCACCGGGTCCATGAACATGTTTTTCCAGACCAGCGCGGTCACGGTGGGCATCACGAAAAACGGCGCGATCACAAGGATACGCACCACGCCCTGGCCCCACATTGGCTGGTTCAGAAGAATGCCAAGCAGCACGCCGAACACCACGGTGATCAGCAACGTGCCCAGAACGATGACCAGCGTTGCCTGAACGCTGGGCCAGAATGCCGAAGACGTCACGAAGCGCACGTAGTTGTCGAAACCCGTCCAGCCGAGGTCGCCGCCGCGCAGGGGCAGGTATCTTTTGAAAGAGAATAGAAGCGTCATGATGAGCGGAACCAGCATCCATCCCAAAAGTAGGATGACTGCGGGTGCCAACATCATGCGCGCTGCCGATCGGGAATGCTGTGTCGCCATGACGACTGTCCTCTCTAGCTCACGCAAGGTGCATGATGAACGCGGGTGATCGTGGTGAATGGGTCCCGTTGAACGGGAGCCGGGGAGGGCAAGCCCTCCCCGGTGATCGGATGGCGCGGCTTAGTAGCCTGCGGCTTCCATTTCTTCAGAAGTGATATCCTGAGCTTTCTCGAGCGCTTCTTCGGCGGTCTGCTGACCGGCGACTGCGGCCGAGAATTCCTGACCAACCTGGCCTGCGATGCCCGCAAATTCCGGGATCGCTGCGAACTGAACACCGACATAGGGAACGGGGTCCACGGTCGGGTTGTTCGGATCGGCCGAGTTGATGCTGTCGAGCGTCACCTGCGCGAACGGGATCTTCTGGTACTCGGGGTTCTCGTAAAGCGAGGTGCGCGTGCCCGGGGGAACGTTGGCCCAGCCTTGCTTGTCGGCCACCATTTCGATGTAGCCGGTGCCGGTTGCCCATTCCACAAAGGTCTTGGCGGCTTCCTCGTTCTGGGTGCCGGCGGGAATGCCAAGCGCCCATGCCCAGAGCCAGTTGCCGTTCTTGGACACGCCATCCTTGTGCGGTGCCAGAGCATAGCCGACCTTGTCCGCCACCACCGATTCATTGGGATCGGTCAGCTTGGAGGCCGCGACGGTGGCGTCGATCCACATGCCGCATTTGCCCTGATTGAACAGCGTCAGGTTCTCGTTGAAGCTGTTGCCCGAGGCACCCGGAGGGCCGGCTTCTTCCATCAGATCAAGATAGAAGGTCAGCGCTTCCTGCCACTCGGGCGAATCGAACTGGGCTTGCCAGTTCTCGTCGAACCAGCGCGCGCCGAACGAGTTGGCCATGGACGTGATGAACGCCATGTTGTCGCCCCAGCCAGCCTTGCCGCGCAGGCAGGCGCCGTAGATCTCGTTGTCCTTGTCGGTCATCGCAATGGCGGCTTCGCGGATGAACTCCCAGGTCGGTTCCGCCGGCATTTCCAGACCGGCTTCTTCCAGCAGGTCGGTGCGATAGAACACCATCGAGGATTCACCGTAGAACGGCGCGGCGTACATGGTGCCCTCATAGGACAGGCCATTGCGCATCGCGGGCAGGATATCATCGATGTCGTATTCCGCGGACAGATCGTCCATCGGGACAAGCCAGCCGTTTGCAGCCCAGATCGGCGCTTCGTACATGCCGATGGTCATGACGTCGAACTGGCCGCCCTTGGTGGCGATGTCCTGAGTCACGCGCTGGCGCAGCACGTTTTCTTCCAGCGTCACCCACTCGACTTTGATGTCGGGATGCTTTTCGTTGAAGTCATCCATCATGCTCTGCATGCGGATCATGTCGCCGTTGTTCACGGTCGCGACGGTGATTGTGGTTTCGGCAATGGCCGACGTAGCAAGCGCGCCAACGGCACACGCGCCCATGAGGGCGCGGAACGAAGTAGACATAGGCAGTCCTCCCAAAACTCCTCTTCGCAAGCGGATGCCGCAGTTTCCTGAGCAATTGCCCGCGAGGTGAAGAAAAGCTCACACGGGAGGGCGATTCGTGTCAAGGCTGTTTCGTTGGCAGTTCACTCAGGAACTGCTGACCAATTCGGCAGCGGTCGATTCGTCGGTCAGCAGGCCGTTGATCAGCTTACCCTTGAGAGCGGCCCGCAACGCCTTGATCTTGCTGATACCTCCGCCGATGCACAGCACCGGAGCGCGGTTCGCAGGAACCTGAAGCCCCACCAACAGATTGTTGACAGGGTGATCGAGGAATCGCCCGTCTGAATCAAAGATATGGCCGCATATCTCGCCAACGGCGCCCGCCGCCTGCACCGAACGCAGCTCCTCTGCCGTCAGAAAGCCATCGACATGCAGCGGCGCGTCGTCGGCCATCTGCCCAATCCCGACGATGGTCAGATCGGCGTCGCGGGCCAGGGTCAGCAGGTTGGCGACATGGGGCAGGGCGCGGTAGACTTCCAGCTCCTGCGCGTTGCGCGCCATCACCGGCACCGACATCGGGAAATGCTGCGCGCCGGTCTTGTCGGCAAAGCGCATGATCACCTCGTAGAACGAGGCCGATCCGTCGGGCGAGACGTTGCCGATCAGCGACACCATCCGATGCTGAGGCGCGGCGACGGGCTGCATCTGTTCGCAGACCGCGCGCAGCATCCGCCCGGTGCCAAGCGCCACCAGCTGCGGCGTCTCTTGCCGGAACAGCCGTTCGATCTCGGCGGCGGCGCTGGGGGCGATGGCGCGCGTTGCATCCTGCTCTGAGCCAAGCCGGGGCGCAACGCGCACCCGGTTCAGCCCGAACTTGCGGCGCAGGTCGCGTTCCAGTTCGAGGCAGGCGGCAATGGGGTGGTCGATGCGCACGCGCACCAGCCCTTCGCTCATGGCGCGCGCCACCAGTCGCTGGGCCCGCTGGCGCGAAATGCCCAGCTCTTCGGCGATCTGGTCCTGCCGCATTCCGCCGACATAATATAGCCAGCCCGCCCGCGCGGCGAGATCGCTCTGGGGGATGTCGTCGTCGCTCACGTCCGGTCTCCGGCATCGGCATCGGCGCAGGTCAGTAGGGTCGGGGCGAACTCGGCAACCTTGGCAAGATCGTCAAAGCGGCGGTGGGGGCGGGTGCCCGGATCTTCAGGCAGGTCTATGCCCCGGAAATGGCTGCCGCCGGTGAATTGCCAGACCTGCATGCCCGCGGCGAGCGCGGCCCGGATGCCCGACAGCGAATCTTCGATGACAAGGCAATGCTGCGGCGCAATGCCGGCCTTTTTCGCGGCAAGCAACGGCAGATCGGGCGCCGGCTTGCCGCGCGCGACCTCGGCAACGGTGGTGATCCGACCGGCAAAGAGCTCTGACAGCCCGGCGATCTGCATGGATTGTTCCACCCGCGCCGGGCTGGAGCTGGTCGCCAGACAATAGGGCAGCGCCAGCCGTGTCAGCAGGTCGCGAATGCCCGGCATCGGCTGCAACCCGTCGCGAAAGGCAGCCACGAGGCGGGCGCGGTAGTCGGCTTCGAATCCGTCGGGAAGCACGATGCCGAATTCCTCGCGTATCTGCGCAAGCACCACCGGATAGCTGCGCCCGAGAAAATGCCGTGCCACGTAAGCGAGATCGATCTGCACGCCGTGCAACGCCAGTTCCGCCACCAGCATCTGCGCGCTTATCACCTCGCTGTCGACAACGACCCCGTCAAAATCGAAGATGATCAGCTGAATATCGCGCATGGTCTTGTCCTCCGCTCCGGCGGGAGTAGCCCAAAGTGCGCAGCTTGACCAGTATCGGGCGCGGGCAGCATTTTTTGTGGAGGCAGGATGCGATTGCCCTCTTGCGCCCCGTATGCGCTTCCCTTAATAGGCCCGCACCGGGTGATTAGCTCAGTGGTAGAGCGCTTCGTTCACATCGAAGATGTCAGGGGTTCAAATCCCTTATCACCCACCATTTTCCCTTTGATCAATAAGGGGATTTTCCCATAGTGATGCCAATTTGCGAAGCGGTTCGCGGTTCATTGAACCAAGACCTCGCGCCGGGTGCCGAGCAGGCGATCAAACTGAGCCCTAACGGCGGCTTCATCTTCGACCGATAGTTCTCCAGCCAACATTGCGTTAAAGGCCTTTCCCATCTCTGTCTCAGCCCATGCCTGGCAATCATCCTTTGCCCATTCGATAAGGCCACGCATGTCGGCAAGGTTTTGATCCGTGAGCATCAAGTAGTTCCGGTTGTGGGTTAGTAGTTTCGCGCAACCCTCGTGGATCTCGATCTCGAACTCGTCGCCCTCATCGTCGAGCCCCATGGCATAGTGGACAGGCCCATCCTCGGTCATGGCGACGTAGAGGTGGTAGTGCTTGCAGCCGACCTTGTCTGGTACACGGGCGAACGGTGCGGGCTTTTGGTTGTCGGGATAGTTCATGTGCGATCTCCTGGCTTGGTCGTGAAATCGAGAATGTCGGCAGCGCCACGAAGGTGCGAAGGGGAATAGCGGGCATAGACCCGCTCGGTTGTTGCCGTGTTCGAGTGACCCAAGAATTGGGCAATCTCGGCCATCGGAACCCCGCCTTCCGCCAAATGGACTGCAGCTGTATGGCGGAAGATGTGAGCGCCCACGCCAGGAATCCCCGCCCGGTCACCGACCGCCTTGAGGCCCTTGCGGACAGAGCGTACAGGCCCGCCAGCCCATTCGACCACGTAGTTGCTGAGCGCAGCTTCACGGGTTCAGCCGCATATAGCCCTCGACCGCCCAAGCCGCGATCGCCGTGCGCTCAGCAGAAAGAATGGTCTCGGCCAGATTGATCGTCCTCGCCTCTACCGAGACCGGACGCGTCCACTCAAGGAACAGCCAGCGGCGATTGAAGCCGTTCGAGTTGTCGCTGGTGCGCGGCAGGTGGTTGCTCGCGAACCACTGCGCGCAGGTCGGCCTGAAGTCGAAGGGCTGTTGGTTCTTGTGCTGGGCGGTGATCCTTTCTCCCGCGACAATTTGCTTGAAGTGCTCCCCTGCGATCTTCTTCGTCTCGGACAACTCGCCTGCATAGTTCATGAGCTTGCCGTGCATCTGGGCAGGCAGGAAGGCGTCGCTCCACTTCTCGGGCGGGATATTGGAAACCGAACCTTCAGGCAGCAGGCCCTGAACAATCTCGCTGGCCACCGACTTGCCTGCTCCTGCCGCCCCATACAGGCAGAAGGCCTGCTGGTAGTCGGAGGCGACCCCGAACAGCGTTGCTCCGATCATCTCCTGGAACATGGCGACCTTGTCGTCGTAGTCGGGATCGTGGCCCCAGCTGTCGATCATGAACTGATTGCAGACCGGCATCTTCCCGGCCTCGTCCTTGAGGTAGCGGTAGGGCAGGACGTAGGTGCTGCCGTAGTCCGGGTGGTGGTCCCGGAGCATCAGGTCGGTGTCGAGGAAGCCGTTCGCGAAGTTGACGCCCTTCAGGTAGACCTGCTGGAGGTCCTTGGCACATTTCGACTTCATCAGCTTCAGGATGCCATTGTAGTCGGAGGTCTTGCGGCAGGACGGGTAGAAGCCGAACTCCGCCGAGATCGTCTGCATGATCTCGAACTCATGCTTCTCGGACCAGTGTGATCCCTTCCACTGCCAGAACTGCCCCGCGTGGTAGCGCAACTCGCCGAACTGGTTGATGTGCTCGTGGACCGCCTGGGCGATCTCGTTGTGGTTCTCGCCCTCGATGTCGCCCATCCGCAGCTGCTTGAGCTGCTTGCGCAGGTCGGACAGCGTCACCGTGCCGCCAGACTGGGTGGCGACGAACTTGAGGAACCGGCCCTCATCCAGTTCGTTGATCTCGCCCTCGGAGCGGGCCAGCCGGGCCAGGTTCTGCAGGATGCAGCTGTGCAGCGCCTCGGACTGCAGGTCCGGGTTCGAGCTATGGCTGAATCTGGTGTTTGGGCGGTTTGAAAGCTGGCGGTGCATCTGGTTGGTTTGATGTTGCCAAACAAA
>NZ_JAUOQN010000130.1:0-3093 GCF_030547555.1 Salipiger sp. 1_MG-2023
AGCGCGACTGACAAGCTCGGCCCGCCGGTGAGCGCGAGGCCCGTCGTGAGCTACACCATCAGTTGGGACATCATCCTGGGGCGGATCAGCAGGTTCCGTGGCTCGGTTCCTCTGCGATACGGCAGGCTCACGTCAGGTGTTCTCTGACGGCAGCAAAGGGTGCTTAAATCTGGCGCTGCCCAGTCCAGACCACAGGTCGCAGCAGGCATTCTACAAAGCCTGTGGTCTGCCGGAGCGGCAGGGCAAACAGGACCTTCATCGTCAGGCAGGTCTGGATAGCGGCATCACCGAAGCTGTGCCGCCGACCGCGCTTGTCGCTCGGCTGCGGTACCCAGATTGTATCACGGTCCAACCAGATCGACAGCGATCCTCCCCGTCATCTTCGCGGGCAGAAGTCAGTTTCTGCAGAACAGCTCAGGGACGCGGTTTTTCAAAGGACGGGTCAGGGGTTCCGGTGAAACAGCCCATGACATGCGGATAGGCCTCGGTCACGACGTAGCCGTAGACGCCGTCCTGTACCATGCCGTTGCATTGATCGAGATCGCCGAGCCCTTCGACGAACTCTCAGTCATCGATATAGGTGCCGTCATAGGCACCGCCGGGGCCATCGTCGCCGTCCGGGCGGGTGCCGGATTTCAGGCGATAGCTTGTGGTGGCCGCGCGGATCGTGCCGTTGTCGTTGATATAGCTGCCGAAGATCGGAAAGCCGTCCGCCGCAAAGCCGATGACGGGCGACGCCGCATCCGGGTTGTCCTGCTCGAACAGGGCCATCGGGTTGCCGTGGTAATGATACAGGCCGTCGTTCTGGGTATGCGCGTTATGCGCATCGGTTCCGAACATGTTGCTTGCGGTCCCCATCGGATCGTAGCAGTAGGGCGCGGACATGTCGAAACATCCGAACAGGCCGTCCCCGACGCCATAACATCCGGCCGCAAGCAGATCGAGCTTTACCCCGTTCAGGAACACCGCGTTGTCCATGGGCAGCGAGAGCGGCGTCGGCGTTTCCGACGCGGTCGGTGTCGCCGTGATCGTATATGTCTGATCTTGCTCTGCAAATCCGTTGAAGAAGCCTTCAGCGGTGTTGAAGTCGTGATTGGGCACGGCGTTCGAGGCGATCGTACAGGTCTGCCCGTCCGTGGTAATCGTCACCGCGGCGTCATGATGTGTCTTGGTAAACAGGTCGGTGGCCGAGGCGGTGTTCGCCTCAGCATAGTCCGCGCAGGTCGCAGAACGCTCTGTCAGAAGCGCGTTGGTGATGTCATGTGCCTTGGCCTGCGGTGCTGTCGCTGCAACCACGATTGCGGCGGCAGTGACAAAACGCGCGTTATTATAGATCGTCATGGCGTCCGGGATCCTTCTGTCCAGGATGAATGAGCTTGAATTTGTTCGGTGCATCCATAGCGGGCTGGAAGCGTGCCGATCGCAGACTCCGCAAGCCTCGGGTCTGTTGCATGTACCCCCATGCGAAGAGGCTGCTGGAGCCGAAATCCGGCCCCGGCACGTCTCATCAGTCGCGAACGACCCATTGCTTGAAGCTCGGATCCAGATCATCGCAGGCGGTAAGGATAAGATCGCGCGACTGGAACGGGCCCGCGTCGTCGATGGTCGGCGCGACGGTCACGCATTGCGCCGCATCCGAGGCCAGATGAAGCTCCATGCTGGTCTCGTCATACGCGAATTTCTGAGCCTCATCCCCTTCGTCACAGTCGATCAGGCCAAAGGGGTTCTCGGCATTGTCCGGCGCGTTGTAGACCATGCACTGGCCGGCATAGGTCGCGGACTCGATCATGCCGGTGCCCGGTTCATAGGAAAACAGCACGTCTTCGCCGGTCGGCTTGCAGGAATGCGCGTGCAGTTGGTCGCTATCGCCGTGACCCTCGGTATCGATGCACCAGCCGAGCATGGCCTCTTCGTCGAGGTTGTCCGCAAGGTGGATCAGCGGCCCGACGGGCTGGATGGTCGGCGCTTCGGCAAGCAAGGTTTGCGGCATTGCAATGCTCAACGCGGCGGCAATGACGGCGGTGTAAACGGAAGTGTTCTGTCTCATCGGGCAGTCCTTTCTTGATCTCAGTTCAGGCCGAGTGGGGGCTCGCCCCTTTGTTCCGGTCTGGAGGTGCCAATACCCCCCTTCCAGCGCCATGAGCTGGTCGTGCGTACCGGTCTCGCGCACAGTTCCATCCTCCATGTAAACGATCATGTCCGCGTCCCAGATGGTCGACAGCCGGTGCGCGATGACAAAACTCGTGCGGCCCTGACGCAGATCGGCCATGGCGGTCTGGATCAGCATTTCCGTGCGGGTGTCGACCGAGCTTGTGGCTTCGTCGAGGATGAGGATCGGGGCATCGAGCAGGAAGGCCCGCGCAATCGTCATGAGCTGCCGTTGGCCCTGCGAAAGGTTTGTACCGCCATTGCTTAGAACCGTGTCGTACCCCTCGGGAAGGGTGCAGACGAAGTCATCCACATGACAGCGTTTTGCGGCGGCGATGACCTGTTCGCGCGTGGCCTCGGGGCGGCCATAGGCGATGTTGTCATGGATCGTCCCGGTAAACAGTCACGCATCCTGCAACACCATCGCCATCGCGCGGCGCAGATCGTCGCGCGGCATGGCGGAGATATCCTTGCCATCAAGCCGGATCACCCCGCTATCGATGTCGTAGAAGCGGATCAGCAGGTTGACGAGGGTGGTCTTTCCCGCGCCGGTCGGCCCGACGATGGCCAGCATCTGCCCCGGTGCGGCCTCAAGGCTGACGTTCTCGAACAGCGGCTGATCGGCGCGGTAGCGGAACCCGACATGTTCAAACCGGACATGACCCCGGACCGGCAATACCAGCCCGGTCTTCGCGGCGTCGGTGGACAGTTCGGGCGCATCCAGCAATTCGAAAACCCGCTCTGCCGAGGCGAGCGCCGATTGCACCTGTGCCGCCATGCTTCCAAGCTGGGAAATCGGCTGGCCGATCTGGCGGATATACTGGATGAAGGCCTGCACCCCGCCAATGCTGAGCGCCCCGGCAAGCACCTGACCTGCCACTGAACTTTCATCCAGCCGGAACCGGAGTCCTTTGGGTTGATACGCCGATTGGCGCAGGTGGAGCA
>NZ_JAUOQN010000131.1:0-3004 GCF_030547555.1 Salipiger sp. 1_MG-2023
ATCCTGCTGAGCAGTTCGCCGAGGGATGCTTTTGCGTCGCCGTAGAACATGCGTGTGTTGTCTTTGTAGAACAGCGGGTTTTCGATGCCCGAATAGCCGGTGCCCTGCCCGCGCTTGGAGACGAACACCTGCTTGGCCTTCCACACCTCGAGAACCGGCATGCCTGCGATGGGGGAATTGGGATCCTCTTGTGCGGCCGGGTTGACGATGTCGTTCGAGCCGATGACGATCACCACGTCGGTCGAGGGGAAATCATCGTTGATCTCGTCCATTTCCAGCACGATGTCATAGGGCACCTTGGCCTCGGCGAGCAGCACGTTCATGTGCCCGGGCAGACGCCCCGCCACCGGGTGGATGGCGAACCGCACCTCCTTGCCCTGCGCGCGCAGGCGGCGGGTCAGCTCGGCGACGTTCGCTTGCGCCTGCGCCACCGCCATGCCGTAGCCCGGCACGATGACCACGCTGTCGGCTTCCTCCAGAGCGCTGGCAACGCCGTCGGCGTCGATGGCGATCTGCTCGCCTTCGACTTCCATCGCCGGCCCGGCACTGCCGCCAAAGCCGCCAAGGATCACCGACACGAAGCTGCGGTTCATCGCCTTGCACATGATGTAGCTCAGGATCGCGCCCGAGCTGCCGACCAGCGCACCGACCACGATCAGCAGATCGTTGCCAAGGCTGAAGCCGATCGCCGCCGCCGCCCAGCCGGAATAGCTGTTGAGCATCGACACCACCACCGGCATGTCGGCGCCGCCGATGCCCATGATCAGGTGATAGCCGATGAACAGCGCCGCCAGCGTCATCAGCACCAGCGGCAACGCCCCGCCCGTGCCCATGTACCACAGCAGGCAGATCACCGAGATCGCCGCCGCCGCGATGTTCAGCAAATGCCCGCCCGGCAGCTTTTCCGCCTTCGAGCTGACCTTGCCCGCCAGCTTGCCATAAGCCACCACCGAGCCGGTAAAGGTGATCGCGCCGATGAACACACCAAGGAACAGCTCGACCGACAGGATGCTCAGCTCGACCGGGGCCTTATGCGCCACCAGCTCGGCAAACACCCCCTGCGGCACCGCGCCGCCGGTCACCGCCTTCATGGTGAAATGGGCGTTGTAGCCGACAAAAACCGCCGCAAGGCCAACAAGGCTGTGCATCGCCGCCACCAGCTGCGGCATCTCGGTCATCTCGACCTTTTTCGCCACATACATGCCGATGGTGCCGCCCGCCGCGATCAGCAGGATCGACAGCAGCCACAGCCCCGATCCGGGGCCGATCAGCGTGGCGAACACCGCCAGCGCCATGCCCGCGATGCCGTACCACACCGCGCGCTTGGCGCTTTCCTGGCCCGAAAGCCCCCCCAGCGACAGGATAAAGAGCACCGCCGCGACCACGTAGGCCGCCGTCGTGAATCCGAATTCCATAACGATGTTCCCCCCTTACGATTTCTGGAACATGGCGAGCATGCGCCGTGTCACCATGAAGCCGCCGAAGATGTTGATGCCGGTCATAAAGACCGAAAGCGCCGCCAGAACGACCACGATCCAGCTGCTCGAGCCGATCTGCATCAGCGCGCCAAGGATGATGATCGACGAGATCGCGTTGGTCACCGCCATCAGCGGCGTGTGCAGGCTGTGGCTGACGTTCCAGATCACCTGAAAGCCGACAAACACCGACAGCACGAAGACGATGAAATGCTGCATGAAGCTGGCCGGGGCCACCAGCCCCACCGCCAGCAGCAGCGCGCCGCTTACCGCCAGCAGCGTGACCTGGTTCTTGGTCTGCGCCTTGAAGGCCGCGGTTTCCGCCGCGCGTTTTTCCTCGGGCGTCAGCTCGGGGGTCTTTTCCTTGGGCTTTTGCGCCGCGATCGCCTTGGTCTTGGGCGGGGGTGGCGGCCATGTCACCGCGCCGCCATGGGCGATGGTGGCGCCGCGGATGACGTCATCTTCCATGTTGTGATTGACCGCGCCGTCCTTGGCCGGGGTCAGATCGGTCATCATGTGACGGATGTTGGTGGCATAAAGCGTCGAGGCCTGCGTCGCCATGCGGGACGGGAAATCGGTGTAGCCGACGATGGTCACGCCATTGTCGGTGACGATTTTTTCATCCCTAACGGTCATCTTGCAATTGCCGCCGCGCTCGGCGGCAAGGTCGACGATGACGCTGCCGGGCTTCATCGCCGCGACCATGTCGGGCGTCCACAGCTCGGGCGCCTCGCGGTTGGGGATCAGCGCCGTGGTGATGACGATGTCGACCTCGGGCGCCAGCTCGCGGAACTTGGCCAGCTGCGCCTCGCGGAATTCCGGGCTCGACACCGAGGCATAGCCGCCCGTCGCCGCGCCATCCGCCTGATCCTCTTCGAAATCGAGGTAAACGAATTCCGCGCCCATGGATTCGACCTGCTCGGCCACTTCGGGGCGCACGTCGAACGCATAGGTGATCGCGCCCAGCGAGGTCGAGGTGCCGATGGCCGCAAGCCCGGCCACCCCGGCGCCGACGATCAGCACCTTGGCGGGCGGCACCTTGCCAGCCGCCGTCACCTGCCCGGTGAAAAAGCGGCCGAAATTGTTGCCCGCCTCGATCACCGCACGGTAGCCGGCGATATTGGCCATCGAGCTCAGCGCATCCATCTTCTGCGCCCGGCTGATGCGCGGCACCATGTCCATGGCGATCACGCTGGCGCCGGTATCGGCGGCGCGCTGCATCAGCGCCTCGTTCGCCGCCGGCCAGAAGAACGAGACCAGCGTCTTGCCCTCCGTCAGCCGGTCAACCTCGGCGTCGCTCGGCGGCTGCACCTTGGCGATCACATCGGCCTGCTCATACAGCGCCTCGGCGCTGTCGAGCACCCTCACCCCCGCATCGCTGTAAGCGGCGTCGGAAAAGCCCGCCGCAACGCCCGCGCCGCTTTCAACCAGACACTCATGCCCCAGCTTGTGCAACGCACGCGCCGACTCCGGCGTCAGCGCTACCCGGTTCTCACCAGGCACTAGCTCCTTCGGCGTCCCTATCTTCA
>NZ_JAUOQN010000132.1:0-2931 GCF_030547555.1 Salipiger sp. 1_MG-2023
GGTTGGTTCTCGCAACCCGACCCTACCGGGAAACCCGATGGCCACCGTAAGCTACACCACGTCTGGGGACGTCACCGCAGCATCGCACGAGACCGATATGCAAGGATGGCCTCGTCGTTGCCTTGACCCTGCGTTGAGGCAACATGCGCTGCGCAAGTCGCTCGCGCGTTTGACAGCCGTGCAAAAGCGGATAAACCTTCCAAAGCAGATGGTTAACTGGACCCCTTATCCAAGGGAAATCTTATCAGATTATGCCTGGTACTGTGGTGCGCGCTATCCTCAAGTGCGAATCCCATTAGAAAACAGATGGTTATCTATTGGATAGAGTCTGCCATGGGAGCGGTTTACGCCTGATATGATCCCCGAAAACACCCCCGTTCCAGCTTAGAGTTTTCCGGGCGGCATCCTTGGCTGGGAGAGGAGCGGAAACGCATGAAGGCATCGAAGTTCACGGACGCGCAGAAGGCGTTCATCATCAAGCAGGCGGAGGATGGCACGCCTGTCGTAGAGGTCTGCCGCAAGGCGGGGATCAGCACGGCGACCTTCTTCAATTGGAAGAAGAAGTACGCGGGATTGATGCCGTCCGAGATGAAGCGGCTGCGGGAGCTTGAGCAGGAGAACGCGCGGTTGAAGAAGATCGCCGCCGATCTCGCGCTGGACAAGGAGATGTTGCAGGACGTCATCAAGCGAAAGCTTTGAGGCCTGCCCGGAAGAGGACGCTGGTCGATGAGATGCGGGCGGATTGGCAGGTGTCGATCCGCCGCGCCTGCTAGGTGATCCGGTTCGATCCAAGGACCTATCGCTACAAGTCTCGCCGACCTGGGCAGGCCGCTTTGGAACAGCGGATCCGAGAGATTTGCCAGACCCGTGTCCGCTTCGGTTATAGACGGGTGCATGTGCTGTTGCGCCGCAAGGGTTGGGAGATCAACGCGAAGAAGACTTATCGCATTTACAATGAGTTGGGCATGCAATTGCGGAACAAGACGCCGAAGCGGCGGGTAAAGGCCAAGCTCCGCGACGACCGGAAGGAGGCCGTCGGGCCCAACGATATCTGGGCTATGGACTTCGTCCACGATCAGCTCGCGACGGGGCGCAAGCTTCGCGTGCTCACGGTGGTGGACACATTCTCGCGCTACGTGCCGGTGCTCGACGCACGCTTCACCTACCGCGGCGAAGACGTCGTCGCGACCCTCGAGCGGGTGTGCAAACGCAGCGGTTATCCAGCCACAATCCGCGTCGATCAGGGCAGCGAGTTCATCTCGAAGAACATGGACATATGGGCCTGCGCCAAGGGTGTGACGCTGGACTTCTCGCGCCCCGGAAAACCCACGGACAACGCCTTCATCGAGGCGTTCAACGGGCGCTTCCGGGCGGAATGCCTGAACAGCCACTGGTTCATGAGCTTTGAAGATGCCGCCGAAAAGCTGGAGGCTTGGCCCCTCTCGGCAGATTGCTTCGCAATCGCCTCCCGGGCAGTGGTAGAGACTACAACGAAGAAAGACCGCACGGGGCCATCGGGAACAAGGTCCCGGCAGACCTGATCAAATCAGCTCACAACACCAGCCCGTGAGCCTGATGCAAGCGCGGATACTCTAAGGACGGCCGAGGGCGCGTCGGGTAGCATATCACCAACATGCAGGCTCTCGTCATGAATGAGGGACCCGCAGGGGGCAGGTCACAGAACACCTCCCACAATTCATCTCGGCGTGCTGCCGCCATCCTGACCTTTCGCCCAAGACGCGGCAGATCGCGGTATTGCTCCTGTGTCCGAACATCCCAGGCATCGACCACAAGTGACTATTCGTCGAACAGGAAATCCGGATCGACGGTCAGATCACGGTCACGCGCAGCCTCCTCCAGAAAGAGCCGCAACGTCGCCTCGTCCACGATCTCGACGTCTCCGAAGGCCTCTCGGTGCAGGAGCGCGATCAAGACGGGAAGCGCCTCGACGGTGATATTCACGCGCGCCTCTTCTGGTGCGACCTGCGGCAGCTTCTTCGCTATGCTCTCAGCAAGCTTACGGTTGAAGGTCGTCAGCAGCACCCGCGCTCCCGGTGCCTTCGCCAGGCGTGCTGCGCGATGAAGCGCCACCACCGTCTTCCCCGTCCCGGCAGACCCGATCACTCGAGCCGGCCCATTGAACTCCCGATCAACCTATTCCTGCTGCGCCGGATGGAGGAATACTGCCCATTTTTCCCATGGAGCGTCCAAAGCCGCCTGCAACTCCGCGACATTCTCGAGCACGCGGCAACGGCGCTTCGTATCGGGATGCTCCCATGGATCGGCCCCCTCCTCCGAGATCGTCGCAGGAACCGGCGTCTCGCCGACAGCCGCCGACAGAACAGCGTTCGCCGCCTCGGTCGGAAGGTGGCCCGCGATATCGAGGACAGTTTCCTCGGTCACATCGCGCACGGTGTCCAGCCAGTCCACAGGCACGCCCCAAGACAGCAACGTATCGTCATCCATGCGCGCCAACGGGCGCGGCAGCTCGACGGCCTTCTCCACGTACCGCTGGATAACCACCTCCTCGATGGTCTCCCCCGCCTCGACGATCTGGATGGCGCCCGTCCGGGGGTGGCTTTCGATCCGTCGTGTCTCACAGCATCATGGTGCCCGACCCAGGCAAGAAGGCTCTGCCCTTCCTTCCTGTGGATCACCATGCGGATGTCACGGTTCACCCGCGCCGTGCAGAGATCCGGATCACGGGCGCGGTCGACGCGGTGCATGGAAAAGCCAGGAAGGCTCGGGTCCATCTGGAAGTCGAAGGCAGATTGCTTCACCTGCTTCTGCTCCTGAGGGCTGAGCTCGGCGAGAGCGTCGTAGAAGGTTTCAGCGATACGCTGGGTCATAGATCAGGCTCTGTTGCACAAAGCCGCTGATGGCCAAGCTGCCCCTTCCCCCGGACACACTTATCCTACAGCCTCGGTCACG
>NZ_JAUOQN010000133.1:0-2784 GCF_030547555.1 Salipiger sp. 1_MG-2023
CCTCCGTGTGGCTTTCAACACCACGATTTTGGCACATTGCGATGCCGTCTGGGGAGGGCGGCAACCATCCCATCTGTGTTTATTCTCCGGACCGAAGCTGCCAAGGAGTGCCGGTCTTGATGATCGCGTTTGCGATTGTGACCAGCCTACGTGCGATTGCGATAATGACAAGTTTGTGGGACTTCCCGCGCTCTTTGAGACGTTTTGCGACTGGCTTGAGAACTGGATTGTGGTTGGCGGCGGCGAGCGCAGCTTGGTACAGCACGTGCCGTAAAGATCGTCGTCCGCCCGCAATCGGTCTCCTGCCTCGCATCGCCCCGCTGTCATGAGGAACCGGCGCCAGGCCGGTCATGGCGGCGGCTTCGCCTGACGTCATCCGGCCCAATTCGGGCAATTCGGCAATCAGCATCGCAGCCGAGACCGGACCAATTCCCGGTATTGATCGCAGTAGGTTCGCCCTGGCGGCAAAAGTTTCCACTTGCGCGATGACGTCTTCGATCCGCCGTTCGATGTCATCGATCTGAGGATCGAGCACCTCTTTAAGTTCATTGTCCATGGTCTCGACGTCGGTAGAAACACCCTGCTTCCTGCGCGCGCCAATCTGGGCTTCGAGCCGCTTGCGCATCTCGACAAGTTGCCCCCTCCGCATCGTCAAGGGTCTGAGAATACGTAGATTCTCATCTGGCAGTTCTCGCCCGGCCTCCGGTCTGAATGCCATGAACCGGGCGATGAGTTCGGCATCGATCCGATCGGTCTTCGCCAGCGTGCCCCGGGAAAGCGCGAACGCCTTGATTTGTGCCGGAGACAGCTGGACGGCGATAATCCCTGCACCGACAAGTTCCATCCAGAGCACCCATTCATGACCACCCGTAGCCTCAAACCCCACTTTCACGGGGCCGGAGAGCTGCTGGATCATCGCGACCAACGCAACGTGGCCATTCGCCGTGTTGGGAAGCCGGAACCGCTTTTGGCTGGGAAGGCAGAATCCGTCCAGCCAGTCGCGCGATACATCTATCCCAAGGATGGTGGTCTCAGATATCATGTCACTCTCTCTTCCTTATGTTTCGCGGTCCCGCAAATCGGGCCGCCGTCAGCTGTTCGAGACGGTGAAGAGAGGCAGGATCAGCCTGCTAGATGACGTGGTCATGCCACAAGGTGTTTAGCGCTGTATCCAACCCCGTCGCCGGTCCGGGCCGGGACCGGCGACGGGGAAGCTATATCAGGGCCGAGACACATAAGGTGTATGGTCGGCAACGTTGTCAATCGACCTTTCATTGCGGTTCCCCGTCAAGCCTGCTTCTCAGTCCGTGCCGGGGTCATGATCCTTTTCGAGGTCATGGTCTCATGTTGCTGTTCGGGTCGGGTGCCTTCAGCGTACGCGACGCAGGTGCCCTGCGGGCCTGCAGCCGATTGAGCGAGGTCACCGCAATCACCGTCCCGGCGGGACATCACAGGTCTGATGTCAGGCCTGCGATCTCAGGGTTGGGTCATGCATCGGTTATGCTGGCAGATCGTTCCCCATTCGAAGACCGTCCCATCTACCCAGATGCAGTGGAGGATCACGGCCAGCTTCCGGGCGACGGCGACCTGCGCCTTTTCATGCCGTTGCGCTTGCCAACGCGCAAGGCCCCATGCTTTCAGAGCGCAGCATCTCTTTGTTCGGTGCTACGAGACGCTGGCCGCCTCGAACAGATAGGTCCGTAGCAGCCGGTCGCCCCATCGCGACCGCGACCGTTAGTGTCGGTTTCGCCGGATTGCTTGCGGCGCGGGGACAGGCCGAGGTAGGCGCCAACCGCCGCCGCGCTTCGGAACCGCGAGGGATCATCGATCGTATGGCGGCACGTGAACGCCGTCACCACGCCGATGCCCGGGACCGTGAAAAGCCGCCCGGTGGTTTCGTCTTCCCGGGCAAGCTGGCGGGCTCGATGATCGAGCTCGTCCAATTCGCCACAGACATGTGCATGGACGGAAATAAGCGGCAGCAACACCGGCCACAGGATATGTCCTTCACCCGACAGATCTTCCCCTCGGCGCCGGAACTGCCCGCCGATCGAGCGGGAAAGATCAGGCCGCACTCCTTCAACATGGTACGTAGCTGGTTCTCAAGGTCGCGCCGAATCCGCACCAGGCGTGACCGAGTGATCCCGAACGATCTGGCGCGCTCGCTGGCCTCGCTCTTTACCGCGACCTCGCGATACCAGCCGATCCGGACCAACTCAGCGAGACCGCGTGCATCATTCCCGTCGCTCTTGTTCATCCGCACCGAGAGCGCAGCAGGGGCGTGGCGGGCGTCGATGCAGGCCACGGGCAGGCCAATCCGCCGGAGGTCGTGCCACAGCCAGCTCGACATGGCACTAGTCTCCAGCCAATGCGTTCAGCACGCGATGCCTTCTTGCCCAACAACGCAGCCAAGGCGCCGGGGTCGGAGGCGAAGCGACCTTGATAGAAGGGCCGGCCAGCCTCGTCTACGACACAGACGGAAGTCTCCCTTTGCGATACGTCCAGCCCAACATACTGCTTCATGGCTGTCTCCTCCATTGGCGTTTGATCTCGTCTATTGTCGCGATGCCGCTGGTCATAGGAAGAACCGGTAGCAATTACATCATCATCCCAAACTCTCCCCCGGATAGGCGTGGAACATCTGCTCTGACTCAGATTGTGTGATGTTTTGCGCCTTAATCTCTACATTTGGCTTGGATGCTGAAGGGGTCATCCCCCCGTTTTTACGGGGGCTTGGTCGTAGAATTTACGCGGCCATGCTCAGTTTCTGGGCGGGCGTCATCC
>NZ_JAUOQN010000134.1:0-2698 GCF_030547555.1 Salipiger sp. 1_MG-2023
CAAGACAGATGCTTTCCCCGGACGGAGTTATCCTACGGCCTCTGTGACGGGTATGCCAAGAGCGGTGTAGCGGTTCATGACCGCCGCACGGATCTGAACTTCGGCAACCTGGCGGTCGAAGTCGCGGGACATCAGCCTCTGTCCAGGCACCTTCACGCAGGTCATTTTCGTCTCCACCCTGCTACGTCGCTGGTCGCCGCTCCAGTTCCGCCACAGCGCCCGACCAAGATGCTTTGACGTCCGCAGGATCTCGTTGCGTGCTCGGGCTCCTGCCGTGTCCGGCCTCCGGGGCCTCGCGTTGCGGCGGGGCGGAATGATCGCTGCCGCACCGCGGTCGGCGACGGCATCGTGGCAGGCGCGCGTGTCGCAGGCACCGTCTGCTGTAACAATGGCGATCTCCTGATCCGGGGGCAGCTGGGCAAGCAGCTCTGGCAGCATCGGCGCATCCACTGCCCGTCAGGCGCATGCGCAGCATGCTGCCGAGAGGGGCCGACATTGCTGGAGGTGACCTCCCCTCTCGGCAGATTTGCCATGTAAATCGCCTGCCGGGCGGTGGACCGCCCGAACTCCAGTGTTTCCTCATCGTCGCCGAGGGGGATCTTGCGCCAGACCCTTCGTTCCGAGCCGCCCATTGCCCGACAGCACATGCTTGCATGTGTGAGAGGGATGCTTACGCGTGTGCCACTTACGACCCGGCAATGGTTTACTTGCAAACCATGAGAGGGCGCCTTCGCCTCTCACCTTGATGCCGGTGCTGTCAACTGCCCGGCAGGGCATCACGTAGTGATGTCCCGAGAGGGGACGAGCAGATGCAGCGGCCCCTTGGAACCGCGATACGGGATCATCACGTTCAAGGTCTTCTGGCCCTTCTTGGCAGCATCTTACAGATACGCCTGCCAGGCAGTGGACGTGACAGAGTGCTGAAGTCCGGCACTGACCAGCCGAGCCCGGACAGTTCGAGCAGGCTCGCCACGAAACCGGTCGCTTGGCGGAGCGGTAGCCCGAGGAGAGCCTTGAGGGTGAGGCGCAGCGTCACTATAGGCCTGCTGACGGCCGCGACGCCCCGACGGAATGGCTTCCTACCGCATCGAGGGGTCGAACCAAGCGGTCAGTGATCCGCGCTCCCTCAGCGCCTGGTTGTAGCTGTGCCAGTTGGTGGTCTTGCAAGTCGTCTTCGGAGGTCTGCTCATACCCTCCGGCTACTACATTGGATTCACGAGGTGAATCCCTCATCCTTCGTGCAACAACGCCAGACGGCGCCGCCCATGGCGGAGAGTGCCGCGATGTGACAGCGCAGGACAGACTGCAGGTTCTGGCTGGCAACAAAGCGGCCCCAAAGCCAGCGGCTATGGCCAAGCACCATCGAGACAAGCTAAACCTTGCGGACAACGCCGGGGTCATCGGTGAACTCCACAGTGAACTCGGCAAAATCGACCTGGGCCTGTTTGCGAGGCGGGGTTTCGAACCGCCGCTCAAATTGGGTTTGTTTGGCCGGGCGAACCTCTCGCAGGAAGTCGGTCACCAGGGTGTAGCCGCCCTCATAGCCCAGTTCCCGGATTTCGCGCAGCAGGCGGGCGCCGCTCATATCGGGGAAGGCCTGAACGCGCGCCTGGAGGGTAGCGCTCAAAGGGTTCGTTGATCCGGTCCCGCGGTGCCCGCAGGCCGTAGACCTGCGCTTCGAGGCCGCGTTCTAGGTGCTTGCGCACCGTCTTGCGGTCACAGCCAACTTTCCGCACGATCGCTGAAATGCTGAGACCCTGTTTCTTCAGATCATGGATCGAAACGATCTCCCTCAGTCCCTTCACCTGCCTGCCCCTGTCGCTCTCTATTTGGAGCATCAGGCCTGTGTCCCGCCGCAGCGCCAATTCCGAATATTTGAGGTTCGGAATTGGCCCTGCCGTTCATGTCTGGGGATTTTTCAAACGGCGGTTTTGGGGAGATTACGTCCGGCGATTACAATCGTCACCCTGCCGACGTAGATCAGCGCGTTTCAGGCCTGTGGCCAGCAGCGGGACCAGATGAAGCCAGCCAGGGGCCTGCGCGAGAGCGGCATCGGCAAGCACCAACGCCGTCGCATTCGCGCGCAGGGCATCGGGCAGCACCCTTTCCAGGTCCATCGCCGCACGGGTCACCGGCGTCCCGCGTCGCGCCAGGTGGCGATCTGACCCGGCTCAGCGCCCGGCAGAGCACGGGCGAGAGCCTTGACCGACACCCGCCGTTCCACCGCGCGACGCCATTCCAGGCAGGTTCGGGCAGGTCGCCCGGGCGCAGATGGTGGATCTCGTCGCGCAGCTCCACTGCCCGCTCGGGACGCCCGGAAACGCAACGCAAACCGCTGCGGCCCGCAGCGCCAGCCTGTCGCGCAGCAGGGCGTACGGCACCTCCCCGCGCTCCAACACAAGGTGCAGATGGCTCAGCCCCGAGCCCGTCAAAAACGCAAAATATTCAATGGTTTCAGCGCGCGCAGAGGTGACCCCGGAGGTCATCCTGTCTGTCGCACGCCATCCCCGCATCCTGCTGCTGTTCCTCCTCCGGTAGGTCGATCAGACCTTGCGTCGACGCGGTCCAGCCCTCCCGGACCGATCAACACCGACCATAAACGGCGTTTTTTTCCTATATATGCCTCCAAAACCGCCGCATCTTGCGCTTTGCCAATATGTCCCATAAGTTTGCCTTATCAGACATGCGTGGCCGCTTG
>NZ_JAUOQN010000135.1:0-2658 GCF_030547555.1 Salipiger sp. 1_MG-2023
CACGCGATGAAGGACTGGCACAAACTCAAGCCAGAGCTGTTCAAGAAACAGCCATATTACCTGCCGGGATGTGACATATAGGTCTTGTGCATCATCACCATCGAAAAAGCCGGGCCGACCCAGGATGATCGCCGCGAAGAGTTCGGCGATCTCTGGTTGGTGGGCTTTTCTGATCCGCGCGAGCCGAAGCATCCCAGTGTTCTCGGAATATCGCAGCACAGCATGGGCAATCTGCCGAACACTAATGACCCGCTCCTGTAGGCCTTCGACGACCGGCATGGTCGAGACCATGGAGCCATGACTGACCACGAGGTTGATCTCGTCTCCATCGGCGTAATCACCGACTCGGCAGTAGTCTCCCAGGAACGCATCGCGGAACAGGTCAGCGACAGCCATCCTGAACGCCTCGACCTTTTCTTGCGTCAGATCGATCGCGACGCCCCGTTCCTTGCCGGCGTACTCGTGCAGTCGGTCAGCTGCGAGCATCGCCATGTGATCGGCGGCGGCGTCGAACAGGTCGGGATGTTCCAGAAATACTCGGACAGCGATGTGTTTCGGCTCATGTGCCCTGTTAGGCGCATCCTCATCGCCGGTTTTCATGTCCGGAAACAGATCGATGCCCTGACGGTCAGCCTGGGTCTGGATAACTTCGAGGCCGCGTGTGTCGCCCAGCTCAGCAATACGGTGGAGGTCGGCCCGCAAACCTTCTGGATAACTGTCCTCAGACCCTGTCAGGAGGTCTTGTAGCGCGCCCCGTGCCGCATCTTCTTCCTGATCGAGCAGACCCACGGAGAAATCGGTGAACTTGCCTTCGTGACGGGCCAGCAATGTTTTCATTAGGCCCAGATCAATTGTCCTGATGAACCGCGGATTCACGAACTTTTTCAAATTGCCGGCCATCGCGAATCCCCTTTTCCATGAATTGAATGTTCATAATATGTTCTCACCCATGGGGCCGCAACCGTCGGGCGAACGGTTGGGACGGTTCCCGAGGCTGATGAGTAGAGGCCAAGGGAGACAACCGCCCCGAGGCCAGTATGAAACGACCCAATCCACTCCCACCCTGCCAGATGACGCCCACCGAGCGCCGCGCCGAGCTATGCGGCCTGTTGGCTCTTGGGCTGGTGCGGTTGCAGATGTGTGATCGAGCGGAAGTATCTGACGAAATTGGAGAAAGTAGCCTACACTATTCGGCCGACGAATGGCGTCATGCAACTCCAACTCACAGGAGAAATGCATGACCAAACAAGATCCCATTCCCGCCCGCCTGGCCGCGCTCAAGACCACGTCGACGCCGGGCCTGAAGCAGCAATGGCGTGAGCTGTTCGACAGCGAGCCGCCGCCATTCAATCGTCGCTATCTCGAGACCCGACTGGCGTACCGCATTCAGGAACTGGCCTATGGTGGCCTGAAGCCGGAAACGGTGAAAAGGCTGGAGGCCCTTGGCGAGCAACTTGATGGCGGCGACCGCAAGAAGAGCCGCGTCCGCGCTCACCTGACGCCCATCGTGGGCACGCGTTTGATCCGTGAATGGCAAGGCGTCGAGCATGTCGTCACCGTCACCGCTGACGGTTTCGACTGGCAGGGGCGCCCCTACAGATCGCTCTCAGCCATCGCCCGCGCCATCACCGGCACACGCTGGAACGGCTGGGTGTTCTTTGGCCTGAAAAACCATCGGAGGGGTGCGTGACCAAACCGATTGTTCGGAAACTGCGCTGCGCGATCTACACCCGAAAATCCTCCGAGGAAGGGCTGGATCAGGAGTTCAACAGCCTGCACGCACAGCGCGAGGCCTGCGAGGCCTACATCGCCAGCCAGCGCTCCGAGGGTTGGGTGCTGGTCCGCGATCAGTATGACGACGGTGGCATCTCCGGCGGCACGCTGGACCGCCCCGGCCTGCAACAGCTCATGGCAGATATTGAGGACGGGCTTGTCGACGTGGTCGTCGTTTACAAGATCGACCGTCTCAGCCGCTCGCTGGCCGATTTTGCCAAGCTGGTCGAGGTGTTCGACCGCAATGACGTGACCTTCGTGTCGGTAACGCAGTCGTTCAACACGACCACATCGATGGGCAGGCTCACACTGAACATCCTGCTGAGCTTCGCCCAATTCGAACGCGAGGTGACGGCCGAGCGCATTCGCGACAAGGTCGCCGCCAGCCGCAAGAAGGGCATGTGGATGGGCGGGGTGCCGCCCTATGGCTACCGCGTCGAGAACCGGAAGCTGTTGATCGATGACGAGCGCGCCCAGCATGTCCGCTGGATCTTCGCCCGGTTCCTTGAGATCGGGTCGGGAACGGAACTGGCCCGAGAGGTCGCCAAACGCGGCATCCGCACCCCGCGTGGCAACCGGATCGACAAGAAGTACCTGTACCGGATGCTGAACAACCGCGCCTACATCGGCGAGGCGGTGCACAAGGGCGAGAGCTATCCCGGCGAGCATGACGCGATCATCGACAGAGACGTCTGGGACAAAGTCCACGCGATTTTGAAAGAGAGTCCGCGCAAACGGGCCGCCCGCACCCGCGCCGATACGCCCGCGCTGCTGAAAGGGCTGCTCTATGGCCCGGATGGCGCGGCGTTCGATGATGTCCCAACTGATGGTGTAGCTCACGACGGGCCTCGCGCTCACCGGCGGGCCGAGCTTGTCAGTCGCGCT
>NZ_JAUOQN010000136.1:0-2626 GCF_030547555.1 Salipiger sp. 1_MG-2023
GAACTTCCCTCAGAACCGATCTTGCCATGAAAAGGGCAGACCGCCGAGGGTTTATGTGATCATCCGGGATGGAACAAATAGTGAACGAATGGTCACCTCACGGCTCGTCGCGCTTGCGAACCGAATTCTTGGGCGTTTCGGTTTCCTGCGCCTGCAGGGCCTCCGCCTTCTCTGGCGCTTTGGCATGCTCCTCCCAAATGCCGGAGTCCTCCATGTCTCGCACGGTATTCTGAATTTGCTCTACAATCTGGTCAATGAAACTCTTTTCGGTGTTCATGGTCATGTCCTTTCGTTTGCTTAGAATTTGGGACCAAACGAGAATGGCGCCGGCGCCGTACCATTTGGTTTGGGTTTGCTCTGCTCAATTTTTTCCCGGTGCGCAGATCGCCGGGTCAGCCAGCCTTCAACAATCGCCGCAATTCCTCCTGCTGCCGCTCCAAGGCGAGCAAGCGTTTCTCCAAGTCGGTCACGAAACGATTGAAGGCGCGATGCAAAGTCTCGAATTCGCTCGGTGAGGCGCTGGCGTTCTTCAAACCAGCCTCGAATGTCGTGTTCAGTTTCTCGACAGCGCTCAACAATGCGCTCTCGAACGGCGTCAGTTGCGGATGTGTCATGGCCTACCTCGTTACTTTTGTTTCGACGCAGACGTTGCCGCCGTTCAGGTTGGGGATCGGACAATCGGCGAGGGTGACGCTGCGTGGCAGGCTCAGCACCCGGCCCAAACCGCCAAGGCCACGGCTCACCACTGCCCCTTCGAGGCCGAACCTCGCCAGCCCCAGCTCTGGCGTCGAGGTTTGCGGCTTGGGAAAGGACAGTTGCACCGCCATCAAGAGCACCCAGAAGGTCAGAAAGACCCCGACAAGATAGGTCGGCAGCATTGTCTTCCACGTCACTGTGCGCCATTCCTTCCGGCTCTCTTCCAGCTCCGCTGTCGCTTGACGTATCTTGCGCGCCTGTGCCTCGACTTGATTGACGGTCCGGTCCTGGATCATTTCGCTCAGCTTTTCGAGGTCGCACATATCTTGCATGATTTTTCGCTGCGCGGCGCTCAACGCTTGCGTCAAATGCTGCTCGAAACCGTCCAGCATCTCCTGAGTTTGGGCTTCGGTCGCGTGAGTTTGTGTCTCGACCTTGGCCTGCAAGCTTTGCAGCAAAGTACTCATCTGCGGTCCAGTCTTCATGGAATATCCTGCCTTCTAGGCGAAATGTGTTCTGGCTGTCGGAAGCGCCCGCGACGCGCATGGTGATGCGGGTGTCGCGCTTGCGGGGCTTGCCGCCTCGGGCCTCTTCCGCATCGAGCTTGCGGCGTTTCTCAAGCTGCTTCTCAGAGAGCGGTTTGAATTCGAGACCATCCAGTTCGGCCAGGACGGCGCGGACATCGGCATGATTGCGTATATCACCGGCTTCGATCTGCTGGACGATTAGCGTCTGGATCGTTTCCTTGACCTGTTTCCGGTCGCCGAAATCTAACACCGGCTTGATCATGCGTTTGCGACAGATTTCCTCCGGGCTGACCCAGCCCGCGAGGACATTCCAGTAGTCTCGAAAGGCGTTGAAATAAGCCTCTGATCCCGGTGGGGCGGGGTTGAACGAGCGGTTGTGGTGAAGTTCCACACGCGGGATCAGGAAATGCAGTTCAACATTGCCCATATGCTGATGGCGCACCCAGAGGATATTCGTTTGATCGCTCTCCAGCCCTGCGAAGGCGGCCTTTTCGAAATCGGCCATCACAGCCGTCTGTTGTGCCACCGAGGGATTATCCTCAGCATGGAAGGCCACGACGCCGCTGGTGTAGCGCCACTTTCGCGTGTTGCTGTCGATCAGGGCGCGGGTCAGGTCGGGATCGCCTGACAAAACCTCTGGCAACACATCCCGGCGGACGGTCTGGCCGGAAATGCGCTGGCGGTCTTCGGTATAGGCCGCGACCTCTTCGGCCAGCAGGTATTCCACCGCCGCGCGTCCCGAACCATCGCCATGGGTAAAGAAGCGAACCATCATCGTGAGTGCTCCGCAACGATCTCCGCAAGCTGGCGGTCCAATGCCATCAGCAGGGTGCGCACGGCGATCAGGTCAATTGCACGACCGGCCTTGTGGTCGCTATTCATGGCGCGGGCAATCTGATTGAGATTGTTGCCCGCGCGGCCGACCGCGGCCAGCAACACGGGATCGGCTTCCGGTGGTCGCGCCCGTCGCCGCATCGGTTCAGCGGACAAAATACAGCGGGCATACTCGGACAAGGATCGCTCTTGGGCGCGGGCTTTGCGCAACCAGGTGGCACGCTCGTCCTCTGTGCAGCGCACCCGCAAAACCAGCTCTCGCACCATGCGCGGTTTCGGTGCTCTGTTGCTCATGTCAGCCACATCGGACGCTCTGTGCGCCGGGTTTGGGGTCGAGGGGAAAGGGCCTGCCCATTCCCTCGCAAGGTGCATGTTGCGTAGCCACATGCGTAACCTTGCTCAATTATCCGTTTCGCCATCGACACGAATCCACTCAAGCAAAAGTTTAAGCTGCTGATTGCGAAGATCAGAGTGCTTACCGGCAGGCCATGGTGAGCTACCCCCCGAAATTCGGACACTGACATAAGCTATGATTTGCAGTCTGCTGATCTTCGACGAGAAGGAGATCA
>NZ_JAUOQN010000137.1:0-2548 GCF_030547555.1 Salipiger sp. 1_MG-2023
TCCCATGCCTCAGGAGAAGTGAATCAGCAGCCAAGCCATCACTCAAGTGGAGTTTTTCAACACCTTCTCCGCTGAGCGGCCCTTTCGTACGCCAAGGTGCATCAGGTTTTGCGCACGAGCCGCATCACCAGCATGATGACGAACAGCACCACGAAAATGAAGAACAGCACCTGCGCGATGCCAGCGGACGCCGAGGCGATGCCGCCAAAGCCAAAGACGGCCGCCACGATGGCGACGATGAAAAACAGGATTGCCCAGTAAAGCATATGCGTTTCCTCCACTCTGTCAGGGGGTGGCGATCAGGCGATGTTGCGCGACGAGCGCGGCCCGGCGATCAGCCAGATGATGAAACCAAGGACCGGCAGCACGATCACCAGCAGCGTCCACAGCACCTTGGAGCCGGTGCTAGCGGAGGAGCCGAGGATCGAAACGATGGCCCAGATATCCAGTACGAGGACGATGAATCCTCCGATGCCTGCAAATTCCATGACATGTCTCCTTTGACGGTCCGCGATGTCGCAAGGCACGAGGCATCCTAAGGCCGGTCAGCCCCGCCGGGGCGCTTGCCCCGGATCAATCCTGTGTTGCGATCTGTGCGCGACCGGGGCTCCGTCCCCAGTCGTTCTGATGTCATAACGCGGCGTTTGCCGGAAAGGTTCCCGGGCCCGGCACGACAGGCCGCAGGCGCGGCGGTCTTAGAAATTAAGATTGTACTTGAAGGGGAATGACACCGAAGCTGGAAACAGGCGGGCCGCCTCTTTCCCTTCCGGTCCGTGAAATGATGGCGCCGCCCTGTCCTTCGGGCGGCGCCGTTTTCCTGCCTGTCGCGTCAGGCAAGCGCTGGCAGCCAGAGCATGATCCACGGCAAGGCGACCATTAGCCCGATGGTCACCGCATCGGCGGTGAAGAACGGCATTACGCCCCGGAACACATCCTGCACTGACAGGCCCGGGCGCACCCCGGCCACGACAATACAGTTGAGCCCGATCGGCGGGGTGATCAGGCAGAGTTCGGCCATCTTGACCATGGGGATGCTGAACCACACCGCGCATATAGATCGGCACGCTCTAGATAATGGTGAATATCATGATCGACAGCTTGGCGGTCTGTTGCGCCGCCATCAACTCGATGCATTCGCTCTGGATCGCCATGCCGGCCGTCTCGCGGAACTGCGCCAAATTTTCGTCGGAGATGATCACCTTTTTGACGGACTTCTCGGCCGGCACGCTGCCCCACTTGTCGTGAAGCCCGCCGTAAGTCGTCAGGTAATGATCCAGCGCGGCGCGCTCGTCATCGGACAGCGTCTCGTAGGCATCCTTGTTCACCATCCCTGGGCAATTCGCAGTTCCGAGGGGTGAGGTTCGCCGTCTACTAATCGCCCTCGTTGATGGTGCCGAAGGACAGAGGCGCATGCCGGGCAAAGGCGGCGGTGCCGATCCCCCTGCTTGCATCGCCTGATAAACCTCGGAGGTGGTAATTGAGGGCGCCCCCCTCCCACCACCGCAAAGGCATTGCCGAGGCCGCGCACGCGCATCCCGTCAAAGCTGTCAAGCGTGGCGCGCGGCGCGCCGGTGCCAACAAGGTTGTACTGCGGCATCGGCGTGGGCATCGGCAGCATCGCGCCCCATTGCTCCGGCTCTTTCCTGACCGCCGGATGGTTAGACACCGCTTGGCTGACGGCGATCTCTTCCCCGAGCGGGTTCGCGCCCATGAACGGCGATTCAAGCGCGGTCAGCCTGCGGGTGCTGTCGGGGTGATCACCGGCGCAGATCCGAGCCATCTCTACGGCAGAGATCTAGATGCCGTCGAGGGTCTCGGTGGTTTTGGACAGCCGCCATACGAGATGTTCATGGTGACCTCGCCATGGGTTTTTTCGACGATCAGATCGGCCAGCTTCTGGTAAAGGTGCAGGGCTTGCCCAGACCGAGACGTTCCATTCCGTGGCCATGGCTTCGATTGCGATTGCAACGCTCAGAGCGTCGTCGTCAGCTTCTTCATGGCGATCCCTGCCATGGGTTCGCTGGCTTGGTGACGGCCTTATCGCCTGAGCCTCGCCAGATGACCGCACGGTGCACCTGCGACCGACTCGGATGACCGACAGGCGGCCAGTTTTGCATGCAACGGTATGCCGCTTTCTAAAGATGCACGTGAGACCTGTTTTTAGTGCCTTCCCGGCCCGTGTGGCGCGCCTTTACACTACGTTAAGTCAAGCACTTTGAATCCATGGAAAAAACCTGCTCGCAAGCGAAGATATTTACACTCATACGCAGGCTAACGAAAATAATTTACAAAGATATTCTTGTTTTTCGGATACTTGTTCCATTCTTTTCGAAACGGCGTATGCTCCAACCTGGGATGGGAAATGCCGCACCGCGGCGTTTGAGAACTGAAAGGCGCTGATCGCGACCCCGCGCTGGCGCTGAAAGATCGAGGGAGGATCTCCATGAAAGACGACGCACAGAACAATTCCGCCACCTACGCCCCGACGCCCGAGTTTGCGGCCAAGGCGCATGTCGGCGCGGCGCAGTATGATGAGATGTATGCGCGT
>NZ_JAUOQN010000138.1:0-2312 GCF_030547555.1 Salipiger sp. 1_MG-2023
TGTCAGCACCCGATGACGCGCCAAAATCAGCGCTAAAATACTTCTTGCGCTTGGGGCGGTTACACGTGTTGCATAAATCGCGGATTGGACGAGTTTTCCCCTTGTCCGGACGGACTTACCCTGCGGGCTCTGTGACAGGTATGCCAAGAGCGGTGTCGCGGTTGAGCACCGCGATCCAGATCTGGAGCTCAGCGACCTGCTGATCGAAGTCGCGGGCCATGAGGCATTGGCCAAGGAGTTTGACGCAGATAATTTTTGTCTCTGCGCGGCTCCCGCGCTGATACCCGCTCCAACGTCGCCACAATGCCTTGCCAAGATAGCGCGATGCACGCACCGCCTCGTTTCGGGTGACGGCCCCGGGGCTCGTGGGCTTCCATGGTTTAGCGTTCTTGCGCGGAGGTATGACGGCGCCAGCTCCCCGAGCGGCCATCACATTGTGACATCCGCGTGTGTCGTAGGCCCCATCGGCAGTGACCGTAGCAATCTCCTGCTCGGGTGGGATCTGTTCCAGCAGGTCAGGCAGCATGGGCGCATCCACTGCCCGGCAGGCGCATGCGCAGCATGCTGCCGAGAGGGGCCGGCATTGCTTGTCGTGACGCCGACCGCGCGGATCTCCAGTGTTTGCTCGTCCATACCGAGATGCAGCTTGAGCCAAAGGCGCTTCTTTGTCCCGCCATGCTTGCGGGCGTTCCACTCTCCTTCGCCCTCGGCCTTGATCCCGCGCGGCATTGTCTTCGGACCAATGGCGGAAAATGCCTTGCCGTCGATCAACAGGTGCAAAGGACCTGCCCCACCGCGATAGCGGATGGCGACGTTCAAGGTTTTCTGGCGGCGACACAGGGTGCTGAAGTCCGGCACTTTCCAGTCAAGCCCTGCCAGCCGCAACAAGCTTTCGACGAACCCTTTCGCCAGTGGGCTCGAACCAGTGGCGCCTTCACTGGCTCACTCTGCCGAAGGGGCGTGCCGAATAGGAGCTTCATCGCGAGACAAATTTGGATGGCTGCGTCGCTGAACTCAGGCTGACGCCCGCGCTTGTCTGTCGGGCACGCATGCCAAGGCATCTCAAGATCAAACCAAATTGCAAGAGAACCGCGCTGCTTCAGCGCCGTGTTTTTCGAAGGCCAGTTCCTAGTCTTGTACGGCGTTGTTGCAAAACTTCTGCCTGAGGTGTGGCTCCCCCTTACCCCACTGACGTTATGCTACGCGAACGATCACGGCAGTGCCGAGTGCGTTGAAACGGTTTATGAGTGCGATGCGGATGTGGATTTCGGCGGTCTGGGTCGCGGGCAGCAATGCGTTCGCCGAAGGCCTTTAAGCTCTGGACTCATTGAATATCACATACAATAGATGACGACTGCGGCGAGAGCGATGGCAGAGAAGAATACTTTGGGGCATCGGTCGTATCTGGTTGCCACACGCCTCCAGTCCTTGAGCCTGCCGAACATAATCTCGATGCGGTTGCGTCGTTTGTAGCGGCGCTTGTCCCTTGCCCGGCAGGGCATTGCAAAGAAAGAGGTATTTGACCGGAGGCTTGCGTTGCTTCCGGCTAGGAATGCAGGCGCGTATCCCTTTGTCTTGCAAGGCTTCTCGAAACCAGTCAGCGCCGTAGCCCCAATTTCCAAGCGGCCAATCGACGTTCGGCAGGCTGCTGAGCAGCGCCCGCGCGCCGATGTAGTCGCTGACCTGCCCAGCGGAGACGAAGAAGGGGATCGGGCGGCCCTGCCTGTGGCAGAAGGCGTGCAGTTTCGTGTTCATGCCGCCCTTGGTTCGCCCAATCAAGCGACCGCGCCCCCCTTTTTGCGCCCAGACTGGACGCTGTGCCCCTCTCACACATGCTTTGCATGTGCTGCCGGGCAGTGGGTGGGCCTTCACGTAGGTAGCATCGATCATCACCGTCTTCTTTTCACCGTGCCTTGCTGCCAACCCGGCCAAGATCTGCGCGAAGATGCCTTTATCGCTCCAACGCTTCCATCGGTTATAGAGCGTCTTGTGCGGACCATACTCCTTCGGTGCATCTCTCCAGCGCAACTCATTACAATTGATGAAGATAATCCCGCTCAGAACGCGCCGATCATCGACACTCGGCTTACCATGGACTTCGGAAAGCAGGGCTCCAGGCGCGTCATCTGCGCATCGCTCAGCCAGAAGAGATCAGACATGTCACCGCACTGTTTTCGCGCGGTGAATCATGCCCTTCCGATGAAATCAATGGGTCCTGACCCTAACACCTGGTCCGATCTGAGAGGTGGTCCTGAATTTTCGACCAGTTTTCCGCCGGGCTAAGCTGTAGCATGGGTTTCATTTCAGGCGGC
>NZ_JAUOQN010000139.1:0-2279 GCF_030547555.1 Salipiger sp. 1_MG-2023
GCGATGAAGGACTGGCACAAACTCAAGCCAGAGCTGTTCAAGAAACAGCCATATTACCTGCCGGGATGTGACATGTAGTGGCCGGCTTCGCGAAGAACCACCATACGCCCCAACCACCTTTGGCGTCTTGATTTCCGGCATCCAATCAGCATGATCGCATACTTGAGTAAGGTGGAGGAAGTCGTTGGTCACAAAGAGAATAGTCTGCCTTGCGAACTCTTTTCGTCCTGGAGGCAGCTGTGTCGCGGGCATTGAAATCCTAAATGACGGATTCGGGTCATGGGTTCGGCCGATTAGTCATCGACCAGATCAAGCGATCAGCGACAACGAAAAGACATATGCAGACGGTACCCGTCTTGCCATGCTTGATGTCATTGACATTGATTTCGATGCACACCGCCCCGAACATCACCAAACCGAGAACTGGTTGATTTCTCAGGGCGTGAGATGGAGGAAAGTCGGCGAAGCTCTACCGGATCAATTGGGTGGGGCGCTTCTCCCACGAACCACACCGCTTTGGCGGCCTGCTCAGAGTACGTACTCCGGACGAAACGACCAAGTCACTGGACAGATCGCGCACGCGTCAAATTGGTCCCTAGCACTTGTGAACCCTGCGATCTGTACGGTGGATGTTTCATTCAACCCGTTCAGTAACAGCAACGAGGTGTGGGTTAGCTTCGCATGGGCTGGAACGCCTCACAAAATTAAACTCACCGATCCTGTTCAGTTCGCGCGCTTCAATACTGGCGTCGGAGATAGATACACGCTCGAGAATGCCATCCTGTGTATAAGCTTGGCCCACGTTTGGGCCCAACGCAACACGGCTTCAAAGCTGGTAGCGGGGCTGATAGTATAACAACATGGAAAATCAACGCGTCATTTATACAGTCGGGCATTCCACGCAGCCGATCGAACAGTTCTTGAGCCTTCTGAGGCAGCACGCCATTTCTGCCGTGGCGGATGTGAGATCCTCTCCCTTTAGCAAGCATGCGCCCCAGTACAGTAGGGACGAACTCAAGAAGGCGCTGAAGAGTGCAGGTATCGCGTACGTCTTTCTGGGAAAGGAACTCGGGGCAAGATCCGAAGACGATTCTTGCTATATTGGCGGGGTTGTAAGTTATGAACGTCTGTCCAAGACTTCCCTATTCAAGAAGGGAATCGAAAGGGTCGAAGATGGCTGTGCTCAGTTTCGTATAGCCCTTATGTGCTCCGAGCGAGATCCAACAGAATGCCACCGAACTATATTGGTGTCGAAGATACTGCATGAACGAGGAGCGGACGTCAGACACATTCTGGCAAGTGGCGAAATTGAGACTCACAAGGAGACCATGCTCAGGGTCTTGGATCTACTCGGCATGCCGCGAGAGGATATGCTTAATTCTCAAGCAGAGTTGATTTCAAAGGCCTATCAAGGGCGCGAGAAGCAAATAGCGTATCGGCGCGAGGAGTAAGGAAAGTGGTGCAGATATTCACAATAGGTTTCACCAAGACCTCCGCTGAGCACTTCTTCGGAAGGCTAAAGGATTCTCAGTCGCGCAAGCTAGTCGATGTTCGCCTCAATAACGTCTCTCAACTCGCTGGATTCGCAAAGAGGGACGACCTAAGGTTCTTTACGAAGAGCCTTTGCAATATGGAATATTCTCATGTTCCAAAGCTGGCGCCTACCAAGTCAATGCTCGATGCATATAAATCAAAGAAGGTAGACTGGGCAACATACGAAAGACAGTTTCTAGATCTGATGATCAGTCGGCAAATAGAGAAAATAAAGCCCGCTGAATTAGATGGGTGTTGTTTGCTTTGCAGTGAGGACACACCCCACTTCTGCCACCGCCGCGTGGTCGCTGAGTATTTGAATAGGGAGTGGGGCAACGTGGAGATTATTCATCTTTGAGCGAATGATCGGCCTTCGGAAAATTCCAAATACGGCAGAGTGAGACGTTCAAATTAGTGAAAACTCGCCTGAAAGGACGTCGCGGTCAGCGAGACATGCGCGTCCAGCGGCGGGTGCAGCTCGAACGCCTTCGGTTCGCGCGCGAAGTTCCAGAGCCGGAGCAGGGACCATTCCGAACGCCGCTCCTCGGCCACGGCCAGCTCGTTGCGGCTGATATGAAAAGGCGTGCGCTCCCAGCCATTCGTCGTCTTCACCTCGATCAGGCGCGGACGGCCATCCGGCGCGAAGCTGGCGATATCGTAGCCGGCGCCATGATGATGTCCCAACTGATGGTGTAGCTCACGACGGGCCTCGCGCTCACCGGCGGGCCGAGCTTGTCAGTCGCGCT
>NZ_JAUOQN010000014.1:0-95626 GCF_030547555.1 Salipiger sp. 1_MG-2023
AGCATCGCCTGACCCCGCCGAAGTCGCCTCAGACCAACGGCATGGTCGAGCGCTTCAATGGCCGCATCGAAGAAGTGCTGCAAAGCCATCATTTCCGATCAGGCGAAGAATTGGAGACGACGTTGCACCGCTACGTCTGGCTTTACAACCAGCAGCTCCCGCAATCAGCCCTGGGCAGCAAGACGCCCTTGCACGCGATGAAGGACTGGCACAAACTCAAGCCAGAGCTGTTCAAGAAACAGCCATATTACCTGCCGGGATGTGACAGCTAGGTCGCCTGCCAGACAAAAGCCCCATCGTCGCGCAAATGGCGCGATGCGCGCCCCGTCAGCCACAGGTGCTGACAATGCGCCATCGCCTCGACCATGGCCAGACCATAGGCGCCATCGTCGATACTGCGCTTGAACAGCACGGGAAAGCAATCGGTCGCGGTCTTCGGCTCGGACAGGTGGCCGTGCAGACGATCCAGCGCGGAATGATGGTTGTCGATCAGCTGGCGCAGGCGAAACGGCATCCCGGTAAAGGGCAGCTTGTGCCCCGGCAGGGCAAGATGATCGGGCCGGGCAAACAGGTTGAGGCGCTCGCAGCTTTCCAGCCAGTCGGCGATGGGGTCGGCCTCGGGCTCGGTGGCATAGACGCCGATGTTGGAGCTGATGGTCGAGATCACCTGATCGCCGCTGAGCACCAGATGGTCATCGCGCGACCACAGCGTGGCGTGTTCGGGCGCGTGGCCGTTGCCGATGCGAATATCCCATGTGCGCCCGCCGGCCTGAAACACGTCGCCTTCGGAGATGCGGGTGAAGCCCAGCGGCAGCGGCCATGTGCAATCGGCAAAGTTGAACGGCCGCTCCTGCGCGCGCTTGTGCAGGATCGCGGCCGCCATGCCGCAGCGTTGCCAGAAGCTCAGCTGTTCGGGGCCGGGGCGGTCTTGCGCGTCCAGTTGCAGCATCCGTGCCATCAGCCACGCGGTGCGGGTGGTGACCAGCTCGGCGCCGCGCTGCATGAACCATCCGACAAGGCCGACATGATCGGGGTGATGATGGGTCAGCAGCACCCGGTGCACCGGCTTGCCCTGCAACGGCCCGGCCAGCAGCGCCTCCCATGCCGCGCGGGTGCGGCTCGAATTCAGCCCGGTATCGACGATGGTCCAGCCATCGCCATCGTCAAGCGCATAGACATTGACGTGATCGAGCACCATCGGCAGCGGCAGGCGCATCCACAGCACGCCCTCGGCGATTTCGGTGGCAGTGCCGGGCTCTGGCGGGGCATCAAAGGCGTTGCGTATCATGCCGTCTGCCTACGCCCGGTGCGCTCAGGCGGCAAGGTCGTCGGGCGTGATCGCCATCAGCGCGGCATCGCCAGCCCGCACATGCGCCAGCAGGCCGACATGTTCGGGCAGCAGCCGCGTGATGTAGAACGTCGCCAGACGGGCGCGTGCGCCGCCCGGGTCTGCCAGCGCCGCGCGCAGGTGATAATGCCCGCCCAACACCCGCGCAAAGGCCCGCAGATAGGGCACGGCGGTGGCGAAGCGCGCCGTCATCTCCTGCGCGACCAGCCATTCCGTGGTTTCGCGCAACGACGCCGCCGCCTCCCAGATTGCATTGGCAAGCTCGGGCTGGCTGGCCTTGGCCGCCTCGACACCGGCTTCGATCTCGTCGATCAGCCCATATGCCGCATCGCCGCCATCCATCAGCTTGCGCCCGACCATGTCCATCGCCTGAATGCCGTTGGTGCCCTCGTAGATCGCCGTCACCCGCACGTCGCGGTAATATTGCGCCGCGCCGGATTCCTCGACATAGCCCATGCCGCCATGCACCTGAACGCCCATGTCTGCCACGGCGCAGCCGATATCGGTGCCAAATGCTTTGGCGATGGGGGTCAGAAAGGCGGCGCGGGCCTGCCATTCGGGCGCGGGTGCCGCGCGCCCCATGTCGATGGACAGCGCACAATCGAGTTCAATGGCGCGGGCGGCAAAGATCTCGGCCTTCATCGTGGCCAGCATCCGGCGCACATCGGCGTGGCCGATGATGGTGCCCTCGGGGGACTTGCCCTGCTTGCGCTCATTCGCAAAGGCCAGCGCATGCTGATAGGCGCCTTCCGCCGCGCCCACGCCCTGCCCGCCGACGCCCAGCCGGGCGTTGTTCATCATGGTGAACATCGCCTTCATCCCGCCCCCCGGCGCGCCGACGATCCAGCCGGTCGCGCCCTCATAGCTCATCACGCAGGTCGGAGAGCCATGCAGACCCATCTTGTGTTCAAGGCTGACAACCTTGAGGCTGTTGGCCACCCCCGGATTGCCATCGGCATCGGGGATGTATTTGGGCACCATGAACAGGCTGATGCCCCGCGTGCCGGCCGGCGCGCCCGGCAGACGCGCCAGCACCAGATGGCAGACATTGTCGGCGAAATCCGTATCGCCCCATGAAATGTAGATCTTTTGCCCGGTGATGGCATAGGTGCCATCGCCTCTCTCTTCGGCCTTGGACGACAGCGCGCCCACATCGGACCCCGCCTGCGGTTCGGTCAGGTTCATGGTGCCGGTCCACTCGCCCGAAATCAGCTTTGGCAGGTACAGCGCCTTCATCGCATCGTCGGCGTGATGCTCCAGCGCCTCGATCTGCCCTTGGGTCAACAGCGGGTTGAGTTGCAGCGACAGGCAGGCCCCGGCCATCATCTCGTTCACCGCCGTCGCCACGGTCAGCGGCAGGCCCATGCCGCCGTGCTCGGGATCGGCGGTGATCGCCACCCAGCCGCCCTCGGCAATGGCGCGATAGCCCTCGGCAAACCCCGGAGAGGCGCGCACCACGCCGTTTTCCAGCCGCGCCGGGGTCAGATCGCCAGCACGTTGCAGCGGGGCCATCACCTCGTCGCTCAGCTTGGCGGCTTCGGTCAGCACCGCGTGAACCATGTCGGTGCTGGCCTCGGCGAAGCGTTCCGTCTCCTGCACCGCTGAAAAATTCACGATCTTGTCCATCAGAAACGAGAATTCGGTAACGGGGGCACGGTACGGCATCATGGGCTCCAATCGCGGTTGGCAAGGCGGCGGCGCTCGGCTAGTCAGGGCGGCATCCTTCGGGGCCGGAGCCTAGCCATCCTGCCCCTATCAGCAACAAGAACGCGGCGTCATACCCCATGACCGATACTCTTCGCCTTGACGCATCGCCCGACGGGCTTGCCACCGCTGCCACGCTGCTGCGCAACGGCAAGCTTGTCGCCTTCCCGACCGAGACCGTTTACGGCCTTGGCGGCAACGCGCTGGATGATCGCGCGGTGGCGGGGATCTTTGCCGCAAAGGGCCGGCCCAGCTTCAACCCGCTGATCGTGCATTTCGCCTCGCTGGAGGCGGTGCGCGAATATGTCGAATGGCCGGACATGGCGCAGCGCGTGGCCGATGCGCTGTGGCCGGGGCCGCTGACGCTGGTGCTGCCGCTGCGCGCGGGCGCCAAGCTGTCAAAGCTGGTGACGGCGGGGCTGGACACTCTGGCGGTACGCATGCCCGCCAACCCGGTGGCGCGCACCCTACTGGAACTGGCAGAGGTGCCGGTGGCAGCCCCGTCGGCGAACCGCTCGGGCCGGATCAGCCCGACGCGGGCGGCGCATGTTCTGGAAACGCTGGACGGGCGCATCGACGCGGTGCTGGATGGCGGGGCCTGCGACGTCGGGCTGGAATCGACCATCCTCGGGCTTGCGCCAAGACCGCGCCTGCTGCGCCCCGGTCGCATCACCGCCGAAGCCCTGACCGAGCTGCTTGGCCGCCCGGTGGTGGAACGCAAGGACACAGACCAGATCTCGGCTCCCGGCCAGATGAGCTCGCATTACGCGCCAAACGCTCACGTACGGCTGAATGCGATGGATTGGCAGCCGGGCGAGGCGCGGCTGGCCTTTGGCCCGGCGGAAAGCTGCGATCTCAACCTCTCGCCCGGCGGCGACCTGATCGAGGCGGCGGCGAACCTGTTCGAATATCTCTACCGGCTGGACGCCACCGGCGCGAGCCGCATCGCGGTGATGCCGGTGCCCCATGTCGGCCTTGGCGTGGCGATCAACGACCGGCTGAGCCGCGCCGCCGCCCCAAGGGACTAGGCGCCGCCTTCGGCGAGCAGCGGGATCAGGCCGTGCCGCCCCCGGCGGACAATACTCAAGCCGTGCCGCCCTCTGCGGACATTATTCAGGCCGTGCCGCCCTCGGCGGACAACAGATGCGCCGGGATACCCATAGAGTTCAGCGCCGCCTCCCATTTTGACGGATCGGCGGTGCCAAAAACCAGTTCGGGCGAGGCATCGCAGACCAGCCAGGCGTTCTGCGCCAGTTCCGATTCCAACTGCCCCGGCCCCCAGCCCGCATAGCCCAGCATCGCCATCCAGTGGCGTGGCCCGTCCTCTTTGGCGATACCTTCCAGCACGTCGAGCGTGCCGGTCATGTAAAACGAATCATCGACTTCCAGCGTGGTCAGCCCCGACTTGTAATCGGGCGAATGCAGAACAAAGCCGCGGCCCATCTCGACCGGGCCGCCAAAATGCACCTGCCGTAACTCAAGACCCGGCGCGGGCTCCATCGACAGCTGTTCAAGCAGCGCCGCCATGGTCACGTCTTCGGATGGCTTGTTGACGATCAGCCCCATCGCGCCCTCGTCGGAATGGGCGCATACGTAGATCACCGCGTGGTCGAAACGCGAATCTCCCATGGCTGGCATGGCGATAAGCATTTTGCCCGTCAGGTCCGATGCGTCCGAAGTGATGTCCATGGGGTCCTTTCCGTAGGCCTTGGCTGCCCCTTCAACATGGCGTTGCAGGGGCAGGCTGGCAAGGGACGAGGCGCAACACTTCGCATCGCCTCACCCGCGCTCGCCGCGATGTGACTTGCACGGAGCATTCGCCGCGCCGCATGTGTGGCGCATGAGATTTACCCGGACCCTTGCTGCCTGCCTCGTGCTGGCCTCGCCCCTCGCCGCCGAAGAGCCGATCACCGCAGAGCTGCGGCCGGGCTGGCGTCTTCCCAATGGTGACCATGTCGCGGCGCTGCACCTGACGCTTGCGCCGGGCTGGCACACCTATTGGCGCGCCCCCGGCGATGCGGGCATTCCGCCGCTGTTCGACTGGGCCGGGTCCGAGAATGTCGGAGACCTTGGCGTGATCTGGCCAACGCCGCGTGTGTTCTGGCAATCGGGGATGCGCTCGATCGGCTACGAGGAAGAGCTGGTGCTGCCGATCCGCATCCGACCGCGCAGCGATGGCGACATCCGGCTGACCACCGAAATGCAACTGGGCCTGTGCAAAGATATCTGCCTGCCGCACACGCTGCATATTTCGGCGGTGCTGCCACCGCAAACCAAGCCCGACCCGATGATCGCCTCGGCGATGGCCTCGGTGCCCTTTACCAAGGGCGAGGCGCAAGTGGGCAAGGTGCACTGCGCCATCCGCCCGGACAGCGGCGGCCTGACCCTGCGTACCGAAATCGAGATGCCCACCTCCGGCGGCGCCGAAAACGCGGTCATCGAGCCGGGCCTGCCCGAGGTCTGGGCGTCAGAGCCCGCCACCAGCCGCGTTGGCAACACGCTGGTGACGGAAACCCGGCTGCGGCACATGGAGGGCAAGCCCATCATGCTGGATCGCTCGCGGGTGCGGATCACCGTTCTGGGCAAAGATCACGCCGTCGATATTCAGGGCTGCGACAGCTAGGTTCGCGGCTTGCGCGGTATCGCAAAGCTGCCCAGCCAAAGCACCGCCACCAGCGCTGCCACCCCCGCGACAAAGCTCAGGAAGGCGCCCGCCATCGGCGCGGCCCCCGACAGCATCGGCAGCACCACCCCCGGCGCGCCGATGGCCACCGCGCCCATGGTCGCGCCCAGCCATACCAGCACCACGCCGAACACCGCCGTGATGCCCCAGCGCAGGCCCGCGCGGCGAAAGCGCAGCCCGTGGCGGAACGCGCCGACCCGCAGCGATATGTCGTGTTGCACCGCGATCAGCGCGGGCACCACCATCAGCACCAGCAGCATCCCGAAGCCAAGCCCATAGCACAGGGTGATCACCGTCGGCTTGAGGAACTGCGCATCGCTTGAACGTTCATAGAGCAGCGGCGCAAGCCCCATCACCGTGGTCGCGGTGGTCAGAAACACCGGCCTCAGCCGGTCTGCCGCACCATCGACGATGGCCTGAAAGATGCCGCGATCCGGGGCATATTCGTCGATCTGCGTCACCAGCACGATGGAATCGTTGATGATGATCCCGGTCATGCCCAGCAGGCCCACCACGGTGAACATGCTCAGCGGCACGCCCCATTGGTAATGCCCGTAAACCGCCCCAACCAGTCCGAAGGGGATCACCGACATCACCACCAGCGGCCGCGTCCAGCTGGCAAAGACCCAAGCCAGCGTCAGGTAGATGCCCAGCAGCACAAGGATCAGCCCGGTGCGCGCATCGCCAAGGAATTCCGCCTCTTGTTCCGAAAGACCCGACAGGCGGTATTCCACCTGCCGTTCGGAGGCCATGGTCGGCAGGATCTGCTGTCGCAGCGCCTGCATGATGTCGGCGGCGCGCTGCGGATCGTCTTCGGAAATATCGCCGGTCACGGAAATCAGCCGGATGCCGTTTTCGCGCCGGATGGTGCTGAACCCGGTCTGGCGCGATACGCTGACGATATCGGCCAGCGGCACATAGGCCCCGTCCGGCGTGCGCATCTGCATCCGGTCAAGGAAATCCGCCGTCTGCTCGCTGTCGGGCAGTTCGACCCGCACCTCGGCCGAGCGTGGCCCATCGGGGAAGGTTGCGGCCTCGATCCCGGCAAGGCGCTGGCGCAGCACCGTGCCGAGATCGTCGATGGTAAAGCCCAGCGCGTCGCCTTGCGGGGTCAGTTGCAAGATCAGCTCTTCCTTGTCGTAAGACAGGTTGTCCTCGACAGCTGACACTTCGGGAAACGGCAAAAGCGCGGTTTTCAGATCCTCGGCGGCGGCTTTCAGCGTTTCAGAATCGGCGCCGTAGAACTGCACGTCCAGCGCATCGCCGCCGGGACCAGAGCGCCAGCCGCGAAAGCTGATGGTCTCGACCATGGGATGCGCCGACATGCGCTGTTGCAGATCCTCGACCAGCGCAAAGCTGGAATAGGGGCGGTCGTCGGCATCGATGATCTCGATCGAGATGGCGCCAAGCTGGTCGTCATCCTTGCTGTCGGCCCCGGCCAGCCCCGGCCCGGCAGTGCCGCCGATCTCGGCCAGAACATAGGTGATGGGATTAAGACCGTACCGGTCCTCGTATTCGCGCCCAACCTCGTCGACGCTTTGTTGCAGAAGCTGAAGCTGCGCCAGCGTGTCGCTGCGCGTGGCGCTGGACACCATGGCAAAATTGCCGGTGATCGACGATTGCTCTGGCCCGTTGAAGAAGCGCCATTGCACATCGCCCCGGATGAACAGCGCCGCCTGCGACGCCAGCGCCAGCAGCGCCCCCGCCAGCACCACGTAGCGCGCCCGTACCACGCCCCACATGAAGGGCCGGAACAGCGTCTCTCGCAGCCAGCGGAAGCCCCGGTTCACCTGCCGCGACGGCCAGTCGTACCAATGCTGGCGCTGCGCGGCGCGGATGGCATGGGACATGTGATGCGGCAGGATCAGGAAGCATTCCACCAGACTGGCCAGCAGCACCACGATCACCGTGAAGGGAATGTCCTTGATCAGATCGCCAAAGCGCCCGCCGATGACGACAAGCCCGAAAAAGGCGATCACCGTGGTCAGCGTCGACGAGATCACCGGCAGCGCCATGCGCCGCGCGGCGGTTTCCGATGCCTCGATCGGGCCCAGCCCGTGACGCGACATGTGATCGGCGTGCTCTCCCACCACAATGGCGTCATCGACCACGATGCCCAGCGTCAGGATCAGCGCAAACAGCGAGATCATGTTGATCGTCAGCCCCGAGGCATACATCAGCGCCAGCGCCGCCAGCATCGCGGTCGGAATGCCCATCGCCACCCAGATCGCGGTGCGGGCGTTAAGGAACAGGAACAGCAGCACCACCACCAGCAGCAGCCCCATCGCGCCATTGTCGAGCAGCAGATCAAGCCGCCCGGTGATCTGCTCGGCCCGGGTGCGGATCAGCTCGATGGTGGTGCCTTCGGGCAATTGCGCCTGAAAGTCGCGGGCAACCTCTTCGACGCTGCGCTGGATCTTGATCGCATCGCCCTCTGCCGAGCGGTCGACCCGGATCGAGATCGCCGGGTTGCCGCCGACGAAATAGCTGCGCTCGCGGTCGATGCCCTCGGTGCGCACATGGGCGACATCGCCAACGGTCAGGTTGGTGCCATCGGGTTGCGAGCGCAGCACGATGGCGGCGATGTCGCGGGCGGTGCGGGTTTCGACCCCGGCGCGCACGCGGGCATTGGCGCCGGTCACGTCGCCGGCGGGCGTGGCATCGACCTCGCCGGCGATGGCGGTGGCGATCTCGTCCATGCTGACGTCGTAGCCGACAAGGTTCACCGTCGGCACCTCGGCGACGATGCGCGGTGCGGCAAGGCCCCGCGTGGTGGTGCGCGTCACGCCCTCGGCGAACAGGCGCAGCACGAATTCATCGGCAAACCGCGCCAGCTGGTCGGTCGCCACCGGCCCCGAGATCACCACATCGGTCACCCGGTCGGCCCAGCCGCCGGTGCGGATGGTCGGATCGTCGGCATCCTCGGGCAGGGTGGTGATGGCATCGACCGCGGTTTCGACATCGTCGACGGCCTTCATCATGTCATAGCCCGGTTCGAATTCCAGCTCGATGCGGGCGCTGCCCTCGGTCGAGCGGCTTTCGGAATTCACCACCCCCTCGACCGCCAGCAGCGTCGGTTCCAGCACCTGCACGATGCCGGTGTCGACATCATTCGCCCCGGCCCCGTCCCATGACACCGAGACGGTGACGTCATCGTCGATCACATCAGGGAAATACTGCGCCCGCATGTTGGGCACCGCCAGCAGCCCAGCGGCGACAAGGATCACCAGCAGCAGGTTCGCCACCGTCGGGTGCCGGGTGAAATACGACAGGATGCCAGAGGCCTGTCCCGAGATCCGCGGAGAAACCTGTCGCATCGTCAGCTTCCCATCCGCTCTTCAAGCCGGGCCACCACCGAGGCAGGCACCTTGTCCTGCGCCAGCTGCCCAAGGATGCGCTGGCGCGCTTCGGCGGGCATCCGGGTACTGGCCTCGACAAAGGCGACAAGTCGGGCGCGGCGCTCGGCGTCCAGCTCCAGCATCGCTTCGGGTTCGGCTTCGGCATTGAGCGGGCGCACCTTGATGCCCGCGCCCAGCAGCGGGGTGCGCTGCGCCACGACGCTGCGGCCCTCGATGGCCGCGCCGCGCACCAGCACCTCGTCGCCCTGCCGGCGCAGCAACGTCACCGGCAGCGCCTCGAGCCGATCCCCGGCGCCGATCACCAGCACCTCGCCCGCCGCATCCAGCGCGGTGGCTGGCAGGCGCGCCACCCGGCGCAGCGGCGGCTCGCTCACCCGCACGGTTACGAAATCACCGGGCTTGAAGCCCGCCGCCCGGTCCAGCGTCGCGTAAAGTTGCCGCCCGGTCTGCCCCTCGCCCACCGCCGCGCCTTCGCGGGTGAGATGACCGGTGGTTTCTAGCTGCCCGTCCTGCAGATCCTGCACCACGCGCACCGGCGCATCGCCCAAGCTCCCCGTCTCGCCCAGAAGCCGCGCATATTGCTGCACCGAGACCCGAAACGCCACTTCAAGCGCATCAGGATCGACCAGCATGGCCAGCATCTCATTCGCCGAGACCCGGCGCCCCGCGACCACGCTCACATCCGACAGCTGGGCGTCGAAGGGCGCCCAGATCCGGGTTTCGTCAAGGCGGCGCCGGGCCTCGTCGCGGGCGATACCGGCGCGGGCCAGCGCGGTTTGCGCCTGATCGACGCGCGCCTCGGCGCTGGCCAGAGACTGGCGCGCCGTGGTCACCGACTGGCGCGCGCTCGACGCGGCAAGCTCTGCCTCTTCGACCTGCGCGGCGGTGCCGACGCTGCGCTGTTCCAGATCCTGTTGCCGCTCGAACGCCTGTTGGCGCAGCCGCGCCTGTTCCTCGGTTCCGGCCAGCGCCTCGGCGGCCAGTTCCACGGCGCGGCGTGCCTCGTGCAGTTCGGCCTCGGCGTCGGCCAGATCGCTGTCTGCGCTGTCAAGCGCCGCCTGCATGTCGGCAGGGTCGATCCGGGCCAGCAGCGCGCCCGCCGCCACCCGCCCGCCATCGACGAATTGCGGTGCGAAATCGGTCAGCACGCCATCGACGGCGGTGCGCAACTCCAGCGTGCGGCGGCTTTGCACCTCGCCAAAGGCGGTCAGCACCGGGGTTGCGGTTTCGAACTGTACCGGCACCACGTTCACCGCGAACACCCGTTCGCGCGATTGCGGCATGCGCGGCGTGTCGTTCAGCCGCGATTGCACCGCCCCCTGCACCAGCGCCCCCGCCCAGACCAGCAGGCCAAGCGTCAGGGAAACAAGGAACAAACCGATAAGGCTCTGGCGAAGAAATCGCATGGGGCGTCGTCCTGCGGCAAGGGGCGGCGTGTCTATTCACGAAAGTCTATCTGTTCAGGATGCAACGTGCATCCTGACTGATACGCACGATTGCGTCACTTCCGCCGCTTGTGCTCGTCCAGACGTGGAAAAATTTCGACAAAATTGCAGGGACGGTGCCGGTAATCGAGCTGAAGGCTCAGAATTTCGTCCCATGCATCCTTGCAGGCGCCGGTGCTGCCGGGCAGCGCAAACAGATAGGTGCCCCCGGCAACGCCGCCGGTGGCGCGGCTTTGCACCGCGCTGGTGCCGATCTTTTGCATCGACACGATGGTGAAAACCGTGCCGAAAGCGTCGATTTCCTTTTCATAGACATCCCGATGCGCCTCGACGGTGACATCGCGTCCGGTCAGGCCGGTGCCCCCGGTCGACAGGATCACGTCGATCTGCGGGTCTGCCACCCAGGCGCGCAGCCGGTCCGCGATAAGGGCGCGGTCGTCGGTACAGATGTCACGGGCGGCAAGGATATGCCCGGCGTCGGTCAGCCGCTGCACCAGCGTATCGCCAGAGCGATCCTCGGCCAGCGAGCGCGTGTCGCTGACCGTCAGAACGGCGATGCGGACCGCGATGAAATCCCTAGAGTCGTCGATGCGCGACATGATATTACCTGCATGGTTCGAGAACGGGCAGTCGCGGCGCGGCAAAGATCTTGCCAAAGCGCGCGATGGACTGATCCTCGGCGATATGGGCGGCAAAGGCCAGTTCCGGCTCGCCCGGAACGCAGAGCAACGACAAGCGATCGCGCCGGCGGGCCAGTTCGCCCAGCATCGCCTCGGTTGCGGCGGTCTCGCTCATCTGTGGCACGGTGTTGAGCGCAAAGAACTGCACGCCCCGGATCAGCTGGCTGGCGACGCGGTCGCGCTGCTCGGGCGAGAACATGTCCGGGCAGGCGGTCACCGCCGCTCCGGCGACGAACAGCCGGTCGATGGCGCAGCCCGCAGGCCCCCAGCCCGACTGATCCTCGGCGTGGAAGCGCTTGCCGCGCCGCTCAAGGATCACCGGCCCCGGCAATTCCTGATGCAGCACCCCCGGTTCGGCCACCATGATATCATCGGCATGGTCGCGAAATACCTGCCCGTAATCGATGGCAAAGCTTTCCGCCGCAAGCAGCACCAGCGCCAGAAGCGCGCTCATTTCAGTGCCCTCAGCCGAGCGGACAGCGCCAGCATGTCGGCCCATGCCTCGCGCTTGGCCTGCGGCTGGCGCAGCAGGTAGGCGGGGTGAAAGGTCGGGATCGCGGGGCGGCCCTCGGCCTCAGCCCAATGGCCCCGCAGACGGGTGATGCCGGTCTTGCCCAGCAGCGCGTTGCACGAGATATTGCCCACGATCAGCAGAAGATCGGGATCGGCGAGCGCAATGTGACGCGCCAGAAACGGCTTTATCATGGCGATTTCTGCGGGGCGCGGATCGCGGTTCTGCGGTGGCCGCCACGGCAGCACATTGGTGATATAGACATTTTCGCTGCGCGACAGCCCGATCGCCGCAAGCATCTTGTCCAGCAATTGCCCCGCGCGCCCGACAAAGGGCTTGCCCTGCCGGTCCTCGTCGCGCCCCGGCGCTTCGCCGACGATCATCACCTTTGCGCCCGGCACCCCGTCGCAGAACACCAGATTGCGGGCGCCATGGCGCAGATCGCACAGATCGAACGCCGCCATCGCCTCGCGCAGCTGCTCGAGCGTGGCGGCCCCGGCGGCGGCGCGCTCGGCTTCCTGCACCGGGTCCTGCTCGACGGCGGTCACGGCCTGTCCGGCCACCGGCGCGGCAGCCACGGGCGCGGCCTTGGCTTCGCGCGCCTCGATCTCGGCAGCAAAGCGGTCGACGGGCGCATCGGCGATGCATTCATCGGCGCCCAGCTCTAGCTGCCATTCCAGCGCCGCCCGCGCCGCGTGCCAATCCATGTCTGATGCCGAATCCATGCGCCCATCCTATCCGCCTGCCGCGCCGCCGGAAATGGCCAAGATCGCTTGTGCCTTGCCAAGTTCATTCAAATGCGGCCAGTCTCGGCCGACCCTTGTCGCGCCGCCGCCGTCTTTCTATAACCGCTGCAAGACCGACAGGAGCCCCCACATGCGTTTCGACCAGCGTCACCTTCTGGGCATCGAGCCCCTGCGCCCCGACGAGATCACCACCATCCTCGATCTTGCCGAGCAATACGTGACGCTGTCACGCCGCCGCGAAAAGCATTCGAGCGCGCTGGCGGGCCTGACCCAGATCAACATGTTCTTTGAAAATTCCACCCGCACGCAGGCCAGCTTCGAGATCGCGGGCAAGCGGCTGGGTGCGGATGTGATGAACATGTCGATGCAGGCCAGTTCCATCAAGAAAGGCGAGACGCTGATCGACACGGCGCTGACGCTGAACGCCATGCACCCCGATCTGCTGGTGGTGCGCCACCCGCATTCCGGCGCGGTCGACCTGCTGGCGCAAAAGGTCAACTGCGCCGTGCTGAATGCCGGTGACGGGCGGCACGAACACCCCACGCAGGCGCTTTTGGATGCGCTGACCATCCGCCGCGCCAAGGGGCGTCTGCACCGGCTCAACATCGCGATCTGCGGCGATATCGCCCATTCGCGCGTGGCCCGCAGCAACATCCTGCTGCTGCACAAGATGGAAAACCGCATCCGCCTAGTCGGCCCCACCACGCTGGTGCCGCCGGTGCTGAGCGAATTCGGCGTGGAGATCTACGAGGACATGCGCGAAGGCCTTGCCGACGCCGACGTGGTGATGATGCTGCGCCTGCAAAAGGAGCGCATGGATGGCGGCTTCATCCCGTCCGAGCGCGAGTATTATCACCGCTTCGGCCTCGACGCCGAAAAACTGAGCGTCGCCAAGCCCGACGCCATCGTCATGCACCCCGGCCCGATGAACCGCGGGGTCGAGATCGACGGAACGCTGGCCGACGACATCAACCGCTCGGTCATTCAGGAACAGGTGGAAATGGGCGTCGCGGTGCGTATGGCCTGCATGGATCTGCTCGCCCGCAACCTGCGCGCCCGTCCGACGGAGCTGTCGGCATGACCAAGATGCAGGTGAACGGCTCGGAAACAGGGGTTGTCCGGCTGTTTCACCTCGACCTGCCGCCGCAGGCGGTGGAACGCTTCACCACGCAGGCAGGCACCGGGGAATACCCGCTGAAATACGGGCTTGGCGCGGCGCAGCTGCGCCCGGCCTTTGTCGATGTGGTCGATGTCGATGATCTTGGCGACATGGCCCTGTCGGAATATCTGCGCAGCGCCTACGCCATCCCCGAGGCGGAACTTGACGACATGAAGCCGCGCATCGATGCGCTCCGGGGCCATGTCGTGGTGCTGCCGAGTCAGGCGTTCGATCATGCCAGCCAAGAGCTGACCATCGCGGCGCCGCTGCGCTGGGTCGCCACCTTTGCCGAGGCCGCCCCGCGTCCGCGCGGCCCCGCCCTGCGCAGCAAGGCGGCATGGCACAGCGCCGATCCGGCAAGCGACGACGCCCGTCCCGGCAGCCGCCGGGCCATGTATATCACGCTGATCGCCATCGCCCTGCTGGTGGTGCTGATCGCGGGCACGCTGGCGCAGATCTCATGATCCGCCTTTTGCCCAGCCGCGCTGCCGTCCGGATAGCCCGAGGCAGCGGCGCATGACCCTTTTCCTTCCCTCCTTGCTCGCATACTCACGGATCAAGCCAAAACGCCGCCCCGTGCCAGACCCGACGATGGACACCGCCCCATGACCGCCACGCTTATCACCAACGCGCGCCTCGTCGATCCCGAGGCGGGCAGCATCCGCCCCGGCGCCGTCCTGCTCAAGGATGGCCTTATCGCCGAGCTGTTCGAGACTCCCTTCCCCGAAGCCATCGACGCCACCCGCATCGATGCGGATGAGGCGTTTCTTGCCCCCGGCATCATCGACATCGGCGTCAAGGTCGGCGAGCCGGGCGAGCGCCACAAGGAAAGCTACAAGTCCGCCGGGCTGGCCGCCGCCGCCGGAGGCGTGACCACCATGGTCACCCGCCCCGACACCGCCCAGCCCATCGACACCCCCGAGGTGCTGGAATTCATCAAGGATCGCGCCAAGGACGACGCGCTGGTCAACGTGCTGCCGATGGCCGCGCTGACCAAGGGCCGTCTGGGCCGCGAAATGACCGAAATCGGCTTTCTGCTGGATGCCGGGGCCGTCGCCTTTACCGATTGCGACCATGTCTGCACCGATACCAAGGTGCTCAGCCGCGCCATGAGCTATGCCCGCAGCCTTGGCGCGCTGGTGCTCTGCCACCCGCAAGAACCGGGCCTGTCGCAAGGCGCCGCGGCCACCAGCGGCAAGTTCGCCACCCTGCGCGGCCTGCCCACCGTGTCGCCGATGGCCGAACGCATGGGCCTTGATCGTGATCTCGCGCTCGTCGAGATGACCGGCGTGCGCTATCACGCCGACCAGATCACCACCGCGCGCGCCCTGCCCCCGCTGGAACGTGCCCGCGCCAACGGGCTGGATGTCACGGCGGGCACCTCGATGCATCACCTGACGCTCAACGACATGGACGTGGCCGACTACCGCACCTTCTTCAAGGTCAAGCCGCCGCTGCGCTGCGAAGACGACCGGCAGGCCACGGTCGAGGCGCTGCGCAGCGGCCTCATCGACATCATCGGCAGCTTTCACACCCCGCAAGACGAGGAATCCAAGCGCCTGCCCTTTGAAGAAGCCGCCAGCGGCGCGGTGGGGCTTGAGACGATGCTGCCGGTGCTGCTGCGGCTGTACCATTCGGGCGAGCTTGACCTGCCGACCCTGTTCCGCGCGCTGTCGCTGAACCCGGCAAAGCGACTGGGGCTGGACTCGGGGCGCATGGCAAGGGGCGCGCCCGCGGATCTGGTGCTGTTCGACCCTGACAAGCCTTTTGTGCTGGATCGCTTCAAGCTTCAGTCGAAATCAAAGAATACCCCTTTCGACAGTGCCCGACTTCAGGGCAAGGTGCTGGCGACCTTCGTCGCCGGCAAACCCGTCTACCGGAGCTGACCCATGCTGCCCGAGATCACCTCGACGCCCGCCGTGCTCGCCCTTTGGGCCGTGCTGGGCTATCTGCTGGGGTCGATCCCCTTCGGCATCCTGCTGAGCCGCGCCATGGGGCTTGGCGATCTGCGCAAGATCGGCTCGGGCAACATCGGCGCGACCAACGTGCTGCGCACCGGCAACAAGGCGGCGGCGGCAGGAACGCTGCTCCTCGATGGCGGCAAAGGCGCGGTGGCGGTGCTGCTGGCGCGCTGGCTGGCAGCAGAAGACGCGGCGCAGCTGGCCGGGTTCGCCGCCTTTCTGGGCCATTGCTACCCCGCATGGCTGAAGTTCAAGGGCGGCAAGGGGGTTGCGACCTTCCTCGGGCTGATCCTCGCGCTGAGCTGGCCGGTCGGCCTGATGAGCTGCGCCACCTGGCTGGCGGCGGCGGTGATGGGGCGGATCTCGTCGCTGAGCGCACTGGTCGCGGCGGTGCTGTCGACCGCGTGGATGATCCTGCTGCGTGAATATGACATGACGGCACTGACCATCGCCTTGACGGCCCTGATCCTCTGGCGCCACCGCGAGAACATCTCCCGCCTGCGCAAGGGCATCGAACCGAAGATCGGCAAGAAATAGACCAGCCGGTCCCTCACAGCGCCTTCCCGGCCTTGGCTCGCCGAAACCTGAGCTGCTTGATCACGCTTACGTGGCCCCTTGGCGACAGGCTGAAGAGCGGAAAAGCGCAGCTGTTCGCGATGCATCCTTGCGCCATCACGCAGGTCATAAAGCGCCTTACGGCACAGCGTGCCAGCCGTTGCTCGACACTGCAGGCCAGCTCTTGAGACAGATCGCGCCCCTGCCCGGCTTGGTCAGGTCAGCCGCCGTCATGCCACATTTTCAGAGTGTTGCATGCAAGCCCCGCCGAAATGTCGCCGCCTCGCCCTGTGACGGCCCGTGGCGGAAAAGTGGCATCCGCGCCACGCCTACACCCTGTTGCACAACTGTCGCAGACGTCAATCTTGAGCGAGAGTCCCCCGCCCGTTAGGAACAAATTTACGATCGGACCCGTTGATGGGCAGACAAAAGCAAATAACACGGAATCAAAAATATGAGCGCCCTTCTCGTCCTGTCCCTGATGATTGCCTGCGTCCTTGGCTTCTTTGGTCTGTCAGGGGCAGCGATCTGGTGGGCAGGCCGCCTTCCCGTCGCATCCGAGAAGGCAGCCTTGACCGGGCAGATTCAGCCCAAGGCCTGACGCTAAAGCGTACCTGACAGGTGCGCGTCCAGATCGTCTAGCCGATCCTGACCCCAGAATTTGGCCCCGTCATCCAGCACGTAGAAGGGCGAGCCGAAGACACCTGCGTTCACCGCCTCTTCGAGGTTCTTCGCATAGGTTTCGGCGCCGGTCAGCAAGCCGGAGAAGGTCAGGGACGGATCGAACCCGGCCTCCTTCAGGCAGGCTTGCACCACCTCGTCTTCGGCGATGTCCTTTTCCTCGACCCAGGACGCTCGCAGGATGGCATGGGTCAGCGCGCCAAGATCGCCACCGCCGGCGTTTTGCGCCGCGATGATCGCGTAGGATGCAGGCGCAGCATTGGTTGGCCAATGCGCCGGTTTGAAGTTCAGCGGCATCTTCCGCTTTCTCGCCTGACGCGGAAGTTCCATGGCGCGATATTCCATGCGGATCGGATGGCGCTCCGATGGCTTGGCGCCGCCGGTACGCGGAAACAGCGCCATGATGTCGAGCGGTTTGTAAGTGATACTGGCGCCGTGCTTTGCGGCGATCTCTTCGAGTTGCAGCCCGGCAAGATAGGCATACGGCGAAAGCACCGTAAAATAGTAGTCGATATGGCTCATGTTCACCCCTTTGGTGGCAGATGGCTTTGCGTCACGGTAACCGCGTGCTAAGGCCCCCGCAACGTCATCAATCTGTCATCGCTGCCGAGGCCCCTCCCCCATGCCAACCGTCATCGAACCCAAGCTTATCGCTGGAAATTCCAACCGCCCGCTTGCCAATGCCATCGCGCGGCGCATGTCGCTCTATCGCGGCATGTCCGTGGGGCTGGTCGACGCCCGTGTCGAGCGGTTCAATGATCAGGAGATCTTTGTCGAGGTCTACGAGAACGTCCGCGGCGAAGACATGTTCATCATCCAGTCGACCTCGCGCCCGGCGAACGACAACCTGATGGAACTGCTGATCATGGCCGACGCGCTGCGCCGCTCGTCGGCGGCGCGTATCACCGCCGTGATTCCGTATTTCGGCTATGCCCGTCAGGATCGCCGCACCAAGGCACGCACCCCGATCACCGCCAAGCTGGTCGCCAACATGATCCACGAGGCCGGAATCGAGCGGGTGCTGACCATGGATCTGCACGCCACGCAGATTCAGGGCTTTTTCGACATCCCGGTGGACAATCTCTATGCCTCGCCGGTGTTCGCGCTGGATATCCTGAAACAGTTCGAAGGCGAGCTGGAAGACGTGATGGTCGTCTCGCCCGACGTCGGCGGCGTGGCGCGGGCTCGTGAGCTGGCCAAGCGGATCAATGCGCCGCTGGCCATCGTCGACAAGCGCCGCGAGAAGGCCGGAGAGATCGCCGAAATGACGGTGATCGGCGATGTGACGGGCAAGAAATGCATCATCGTCGACGACATCTGCGACACTGCCGGAACGCTGTGCAAGGCCGCCGAAATCCTGATGAACCACGGCGCAACCGAGGTGCATGCCTATATCACCCACGGCGTGCTGTCCGGCCCGGCTGTCGAACGGGTCAAAGCCTCGGTGATGAAATCGCTGGTGATCACCGATTCCATCGCCGCGACAGAAGAGGTCGCCGGGGCCGAGAACATCCGCATCGTGCCCACCGCGCCGATGTTCGCACAGGCGATCCTGAACATCTGGAACGGCACCTCGGTGTCGTCGCTGTTCGAGACCGACACCTTGGGGCCGATCTACGAAGGCATCATCTGAGCGCCTAGAAAAGCTGCCAGTCGTCCTCGTTTGGCAGCTCGCCAATGGCCAGCCACGACATGCGGACCCGCGCCACGCGCGTGTCCGACCACGTACGGAACACAAGGTCGAAACCATTTTCGGTGACCTTGTCGGCGGAAATGTCAGCCCGCAGATTGGCGCCCTGATCCATATCCCACAGCGACAGCGACACCTGCACCACCGGAGGCGTGCGGAAGGGTTCTGCGAAGCGGATCGTCTTGCGCCGCTCGCGCGTGCCAGAGCCGGTCCACATGTCGCCGCCCGTGGCAAACTCAGAGAAAATCTCTGTATTGCCCTGATCGACGCCGACCCGGCTCCCCTCCATCTTGCGCATGTGTTTTCTCCGTCCCGCGGGGCATCATCATTGACGATCCTGCGCCGGATGAAAAGATCAGCCCTCGATCTCGAGCACCACGCCTTCGGGCTGGGCCAACGAAATCAGCCCGACCGCCTCGAAACCGCCAAGCACGTTGTCCACCGCCACAGTGGCCAGAATGATGCCCATGACGCGGCTGATGATGCTGGTTCCGGTCAGGCCGATGAGGCGGCGCAGCCGCCCTGCGAGCAAGAGCAGCACCAGCGTCGAGGCCAGCACCGCCAGCAGCATTACCGCCGTCACCATCTGGTCGGGGATCGAGTTGCGGTTGTTGTCCGTCAGGATCACGATGGCCAGCATGGCACCGGGCGATGCGATTGACGGCATGGCAAGCGGGAACACCGCGCCCGCCATGTGATCGCGTTCGGCCTCTTCGATCTCGCGGGCGGGTTTGCTATCGCCAAAGATCATCGTCAGGGCGAACAGGAACAGGATGATGCCACCCGCGATCTGGAACGAGCCCAGCCGCAGCCCCAGCGTATCCATCAGCACCTGCCCCACCGCAAGGAAGGCCAGAAGCACCCCAGAGGCCACCAGCACCGCCCGCACCGCGATCTTCCAGTGCAGCGCGGCGGGCACCCCAGCCACCGCGAAATAGAACACCGGCAGTGATCCGATCGGATCTATCACCACGAACAGCGTGATGAATTCGCGCAACAGCGAGGTGATGTCGAGGCTCGGCATCGGCGGGGCGTACTCCGTATGAGAAGGGTTTTCTTGCGGTTGCCACCCCCGGCGGATTTGCGCAAGCAGTTAGCGTCAAATCGGCGCAAAAGCGCCCCGGACAACGCAAAAGCCCCGCCAAGGCGGGGCTTTCGATCAGCCTTTCGGCAGGATCAGAAGTTCGGCTGTTTCGGGTCAAGCCCGATATGGGTGCCAATCGCGACCATGTCCTGCAGCAGTTTGGCCGCATCGTCGACAAGGCCCGGCTCGTTGGCCGAGGTCTCCTTGACCTCGCGGTAAGCGGCCTCGGCTTCCGTGACGAGCGCCTCGTAGGTCGCCTGATCCATATCCTCGTGCGGGACGGCCTTTTCGGCCAGCACCGTGACGCCTTCGCCGATCTCGACAAAGCCGCCGGTGACGACGAATTCCGCCGCGCCGCTCTCGGTGGTGACCTTGAGGATGCCGGGGCGCAGCGTGGTGATCGTGGCTGCGTGGTTCGGCATCGCCGTCATGTCGCCCTCGGACCCGGGGATCGACACCGCGGTGGCCTTGGTCGAAAGAAGCCTGCGCTCGGGGCTCACCAGGTCGAATTGCATCGTATCAGCCATCAGGGCCTCCGGTTGGTGAAGGGGGACCGCAATGCAGTCCCCCGGCAGTCATCAGGCAGCTTCCGCAGCCAGCTTCTCGGCCTTGGCGAGCACTTCGTCGATGCCGCCGACCATGTAGAAGGCAGCTTCGGGAAGGTGATCGTATTCGCCTGCAACCACGGCCTTGAAGGACGAGATCGTGTCTTCGAGCGGAACCTGCACACCGTCAGAGCCGGTGAACACCTTGGCAACGTCGAAGGGCTGCGACAGGAAGCGCTGGATCTTGCGCGCACGGGTCACGGTCAGCTTGTCCTCTTCGGACAGTTCGTCCATCCCGAGGATGGCGATGATGTCCTGAAGCGACTTGTAGCGCTGAAGGATGCCCTGAACGTCGCGTGCAACCTGATAGTGCTCTTCGCCGACGATCTGCGGGTCGAGGATACGGCTGTTCGAGTCCAGCGGGTCCACGGCCGGGTAGATGCCGAGTTCCGAGATGGCGCGGTTGAGAACCGTCGTCGCGTCGAGGTGCGCGAAGGTCGTGGCCGGGGCCGGGTCGGTAAGGTCGTCCGCGGGAACGTAGACGGCCTGGATCGAGGTGATCGAGCCGTTCTTGGTCGAGGTGATGCGTTCCTGCATCTGGCCCATGTCCGTCGCGAGCGTCGGCTGGTAGCCCACGGCCGAGGGGATACGACCCAGCAGAGCCGACACTTCGGAGCCTGCCTGCGTGAAGCGGAAGATGTTGTCCACGAAGAACAGAACGTCGGTGCCGGACTGGTCGCGGAACTGTTCGGCCAGGGTCAGGCCGGTCAGCGCGACGCGGGCACGGGCACCCGGCGGCTCGTTCATCTGACCGTAGACCAGAGCCACCTGCGATTCCGACAGGTTGTCGGGCTTGATGACGTTGGATTCGATCATCTCGTGGTAGAGATCGTTGCCCTCACGGGTCCGCTCCCCCACGCCGGCGAACACGGAGTAGCCCGAGTGCACCTTGGCGATGTTGTTGATCAGTTCCATGATCAGAACCGTCTTGCCCACGCCGGCGCCGCCGAACAGGCCGATCTTACCGCCCTTGGAATAGGGGGCCAGCAGATCGATGACCTTGATGCCGGTGACAAGAATTTCCGATTCCGTCGACTGCTCGACGAACTCGGGGGCGGGCTGGTGGATGGCGCGGGTCTCGGTCGCCTCGATCGGGCCCTTTTCGTCGACGGGCTCGCCCACGACGTTGAGGATGCGCCCGAGGGTCGCGTTGCCGACGGGCACCGAAATCGGGCCGCCGCTGTCGATCACTTCCTGACCGCGAACCAGACCTTCGGTCGCGTCCATCGCGATGGTGCGGACGGTCGATTCGCCGAGGTGCTGTGCAACTTCAAGAACCAGTTTCTTGCCGTCGTTGTAGGTGATCAGCGAATTCAGGATTTCGGGCAGGTGGTCGGCGAACTGAACGTCGACCACGGCGCCGATGACCTGAGTCACTTTGCCTTTTGCGTTTGCCATTTATCGTCTCCGGTTCTTAGAGCGCCTCGGCGCCCGAGATGATTTCGATCAGTTCGTTGGTGATGACAGCCTGACGCGACCGGTTGTATTCGATCGTCAGCTTATCGATCATGTCGCCGGCGTTGCGCGTGGCATTGTCCATCGCGCTCATCCGAGCCCCCTGTTCCGAGGCCGCGTTCTCCAGCAGAGCCGAGAAGATCTGGGTTGCGACACCACGGGGAAGCAGGTCGGCGAGGATCTGTTCCTCACCGGGCTCGTAGTCGTAGAGGGTCGAAACCGACTCCTCGGGCGATTCCGGCGCATCATAGGCCGCCGGGATGATCTGCTGTGCCGTCGGCACCTGGCTCACCACGTTCACGAACTTCGAGTAGAAAAGCGTCGCCACGTCGAACTCTTCTTTGTCGAAGCGGCCGAGCACGTCGCGCGCGATCTTCTGCGCGTCGACATAGCCAAGCTTCTTGACGTCGCTCAGATCGACATGCCCAACGGACAGCGAAGCGTAGTCACGCTTGAGCTGCTCGCGGCCCTTCTTGCCGACGGTCAGAATTTTGACCGTCTTGCCAGCGGCTTTCAGCTTCTCGATCTCGATCCGCGCCTTCTTGACGATGGACGAGTTGAAGCCGCCGCAAAGGCCGCGTTCGGCGGTCATGACGATGAGCAGGTGCACATCGTCCTTGCCGGTTCCCGACAGCAGCTTGGGGGCAGACGCGCTGCCACCGACCGACGCCGCCATGGCACCGAGCACCGCATTGAAGCGCTCGGTATAGGGGCGGGACTGTTCAGCAGCATCCTGTGCCCGCCGCAGTTTTGCGGCGGCCACCATTTGCATGGCCTTGGTGATCTTACGGGTCGATTTGACCGACGAGATCCGCGTCTTGAGGTCCTTTAGGCTAGGCATGATCCTGTCCTTTCAGAGCGCTCAGGCGTAGGTCTTGGCGAATTCGTCCAGAGCCGCCTTGAGCTTGTCCGCGGGTTCACCCTTGATCTTCGGATCCTCGGCTTCGATCCAGTCGAGGATATCCTTGCGCTGACCGCGCAGGAACGCCAACAGAGCGGCCTCGTACTTGCCGACTTCGCGAACCGGAACCTTGTCGAGATAGCCGTTGGTGCCTGCGAAGATGACGCAGACGATTTCGGCGTTCGACAGCGGCGAATACTGCGGCTGCTTCATCAGCTCGGTCAGACGGGCACCACGGGCCAGCAGGCGCTGGGTCGCGGCGTCGAGGTCAGAGCCGAACTGCGCAAATGCAGCCATCTCGCGGTACTGTGCCAGCGACAGTTTCACCGGGCCAGCCACCGAGGACATCGCCTTGGTCTGGGCCGAGGAGCCGACGCGCGACACCGACAGACCGGTGTTCACGGCGGGGCGGATGCCCTGGAAGAACAGTTCGGTCTCGAGGAAGATCTGACCGTCGGTGATCGAGATCACGTTGGTCGGGATGAACGCCGACACGTCGCCGCCCTGTGTTTCGATGATCGGCAGAGCCGTCAGCGAGCCAGCGCCATGATCTTCGTTCAGCTTGGCCGAGCGTTCCAGCAGGCGCGAGTGAAGGTAGAACACGTCGCCCGGATAGGCTTCGCGGCCGGGCGGGCGGCGCAGAAGCAGCGACATCTGGCGGTAGGCCACGGCCTGCTTGGACAGGTCATCGTAGATGATCAGCGCGTGCTTGCCGTTGTCGCGGAAATATTCCGCCATGGCGGTCGCGGCGTAGGGGGCAAGGAACTGCATCGGCGCAGGGTCGGATGCGGTTGCGGCCACAACAATCGAATAATCGATGGCGCCGGTGGCTTCCAGACGCTTCACCAGCTGCGCAACGGTCGAGCGCTTCTGGCCGATGGCGACATAGATGCAGTACAGCTTCTTGCTGTCGTCATCGCCAGCCGCGTCGTTGTACGACTTCTGGTTCAGGATCGAATCGAGCGCGATCGCGGTCTTGCCGGTCTGACGGTCGCCAATGATCAGCTCGCGCTGGCCACGGCCGATCGGGATCATGGCGTCGACGGCCTTGAGGCCGGTCGCCATCGGCTGGTGCACCGACTTGCGCGGGATGATGCCCGGCGCTTTCACGTCGGCGATGCGGCGTTCGGTGTACTGGATCGGACCCTTGCCATCCAGCGGGTTGCCGAGACCATCGACGACGCGGCCCAGCAGGCCCTCACCGGCGGGCACGTCCACGATCGAGTCGGTGCGCTTGACGACGTCACCTTCCTTGATGTCGCGGTCAGAGCCGAAGATCACGACACCGACGTTGTCGGTTTCGAGGTTCAGCGCCATCCCCATGATGCCGCCGGGGAACTCGACCATTTCACCGGCTTTCACCGCGTCGAGGCCGTGCACGCGGGCGATACCGTCACCGACGGACAGCACGCGGCCGACTTCGGCGACTTCGGCTTCTTTCCCGAAGTTCTGGATCTGCTCCTTCAGGATCGCCGAGATCTCGGCAGCTTGGATACCCATTTATCCGACCTCTTTCATTGCATTCTGGAGAGCGTTGAGCTTCGAGCGGACCGACGTGTCGATCATCTTGGAGCCAACCTTGACGACGAGACCACCGATGAGGCTTTCATCGACGGTGGTTTTCAGGGTCACCTGCTTGCCGATGTTGTCGGCAAGGGTCTTCGCCAGGCGGCTCGCCTGGTCCTCGGTCAGCGCCGTGGCAGAGGTCACATCGGCCGTGACCTCACCTTTTGCTTCGGCAATCTTGGCGCGCAGATGCGCGATGAGCTGCGGCAGCGCGAACAGGCGGCGCTTTTCGGCCATCAGGCCAAGCGCGTTCTGAAACGACGGCATCAGTTGCATCTGTGCCGCGACTGCCATGATACCCTTTCTCATCGACGCGCGCGGGTAGACGGGCGACGACACAAGATCGCGCAGGTCCGGGCTGTCCGCCAAGGCCTGCGAAAGGTCGTTCACGTTGTCTGCAAGCTGGTCGAGAGCATTGGACTCGTTCGCGATCTCGAAGATCGCTGTCGCATAGCGTGCCGCGATGCCGCTGGAGATCGAAGCTGGTTCTGACACGTCCACCCTTCCGATATAAGGCCCCCGCGACATCGGGATGGTCCCGATATCCGGAGGCGTGTCCCTGCCCTGATCTGTCTCAGGACGTCGAAATCAGCGCGGATGTAGCAGAGCCTCCCCGCCCTCGCAACAAGCTTGCAGCGTTTTAAGTGGCGTTGGCACGCGGGTTTTTTCCGGTAGCGCCGGGGTGGAGGCGGCTAACCGGGGAACAGGGCTATGAAAAATGGCGGTTTTTCAGGATTTGTTAAACTTTTCAGCGTTTGCCGTGGCGTTGCAGAAAGGCCTCCTGTCGATAGCGCAAACGTACGGGAGGTCGCGGCGCGCCCCCGCTGCATGCCCCCTTCAAGCTGCCCATTTGTCGCAGGCGTCAGCCTCTCGACGGCAGCATGTTAGCGGTCACGCAGAGGACGCAAGCTATGCTTCATGTCGCTGAAGGCAAGCCGATTCCCCGCCGCGCACGGCCCACGCCGCTCACAAAGTGCTGAGCGATCCGTGATCCCAGCCGAAGTCAGATCGCCTTGGGTTCCTTTTTCGGAACCGGTGCCAGCACCTCGAGCGGGCTTGGCACCCGCACCCGGTCGCCCAACCCCTTGCGCTGCGGCGGATAGCGTTTTGCCGCCCGCACGATCAGTACGCCGCCCGCCACCACCGCCGGGATCGCCCGCCCGATGTTTTCCCACATCGGCCCGGTGCGCATCCAGAACCGCCGGGGCGAGGGCGGCTGGTACAGCACGCTGACATGGCTCTGGCGGACAAAGTCATACTGGCGCAACTGGCTGTCGAGCTGGCTTAGCGAATAGGGCCGCCCGAAGCCAAAGGGCGTGTTGTCCGACCGCGCCCAGAGCCCCGACCGGTTAGGGACGATGAACAGCACCTCGCCGCCGGGACCAAGCACGCGGTAACATTCCTCGAGCACCTCGGACGGGCGCTCCGAGGTTTCCAGCCCGTGCATCAGCACCAGCCGGTCGACATGGCCGGTTTCCAGCGGCCACATCGTTTCCTCGCACAGGGCGGTGACGTTGGGCATCGTCTGCGGCCACGGCATGACCCCCTGCGGCGCGGGCATCAGCCCGACGACCCGGCGCGCTTCGCGCAGGTACGGGCGCAGCAGCGGCACGGCAAATCCGTAGCCCACCACCGTCTGCCCCTTGCAATCGGGCCAGTAGCGCAACACCTGATCACGCACGGCACGCTGCGCCGCGCGCCCGAGCGCGCTGCGATAGTAGAAATCGCGCAGTGAGTGCACATCGAGGTGCATTGCGGTGGGGCCTCCGATCCGCCAGTCTTCACGGCAGTCTGGCAAAGCCACGAAGGAAAGACCATGGAGATCATCACCGTTCCCTGCCTCAGCGACAATTACGCCTACCTTGTGAAGGGTCCGACAGGCGTGACGCTGATCGATGCGCCCGAGGCCGCGCCCATCGTCGCGGCGCTTGAGGCGCGGGGCTGGCAGCTCAGCGATCTGCTGATCACCCATCATCACCACGACCACGTCGGCGGCGTTGTTGCGCTGCGCGAAAGATACGGCTGCACCGTCACTGGCCCGCGTGCCGAAGCGGAAAAACTGCCCAGCCTCGATCGCGCCGTACAGGGCGGCGATACGTTCGAAGCGGGCGGCGTCGAGGTGCAGGTGATTTATGTGCCCGGCCACACCCTTGGCCATGTCGCCTTTTACCTGCCGTCCGCCGGCGCGGTATTCACCGCCGACAGCCTGATGGCGCTTGGCTGCGGGCGGATCTTTGAAGGCACCGCGCCGATGATGTGGGACAGCCTGAGCAAGCTCGCCGCGCTGCCCTCGGAGACAATGGTGTATTCCGGGCACGAGTACACCGCGTCCAATGCCAAGTTCGCATTGACCGTTGATCCCCGCAACGAAGCGCTTATCTTAAGAGCAGACGCCATCGCCAAAGCTCGGACAGAGGGACGCCCGACCGCCGCCTGTACGCTGTCCGAAGAACTGGCCACCAACCCGTTCCTGCGACCCGATTCCCCGGCAATTCGCGATTTACTGGGTATGAAAGCCGCAAGCGACGCAGAGGTCTTTGCCGAGATCCGCGCCCGCAAGGATCGTTTCTGAGCCGCCGCTTTTGACGCCAAGTTCACACTTTGACAACAAATGTGAGCGGATCAGTCACAGAAACTTCTTGATGGATCGTCGGTATCGACCAAACTTTAACCATACAAGGCGATGTTGGGTGAGACCGAACGCCCGACACAGACAATGAGGAGAGCCCGCCGTGCCGTCTTTCTCGAATACCCTGGAACAGGCCATTCACGCTGCACTGGCTCTCGCGAACTCGCGCAGCCATGAATTTGCGACGCTGGAACATCTCCTGCTCGCCCTGATCGACGAACCCGATGCCGCCCGTGTGATGAAGGCCTGCTCCGTGGATACGGAAGAGCTTCGCACGACACTGGTGGAATTCATCGACGAGGATCTGTCGAACCTCGTCACCGATATCGAAGGCTCCGAAGCGGTGCCGACCGCCGCTTTCCAGCGCGTCATCCAGCGTGCCGCGATCCATGTGCAGTCTTCGGGGCGCACCGAGGTGACGGGTGCCAATGTGCTCGTTGCGATCTTTGCCGAACGTGAATCGAACGCGGCCTATTTCCTGCAAGAGCAGGACATGACGCGCTATGACGCGGTCAATTTCATTGCCCATGGCGTGGCCAAGAACCCGGCCTACGGCGAGGCACGCCCGGTCTCCGGTGCGCAGGAAGAGGAAGAGCCGGTGAAAGCCGCCCAGTCCGAAGCCCCCGCCGACAACAAGGAATCGGCGCTTGGCAAATATTGCGTCGATCTGAACGCGAAATCGCGCAAGGGCGATGTCGATCCGCTGATCGGGCGCGAACACGAGGTGGAACGCTGCATTCAGGTGCTGTGCCGCCGCCGCAAGAACAACCCACTGCTGGTGGGCGATCCGGGCGTTGGCAAGACCGCCATCGCCGAAGGTCTGGCGCGAAAGATCGTCTCGGGCGACACCCCGGCGGTGCTGTCCAAGACCACGATCTTTTCGCTCGACATGGGCGCGCTGCTGGCGGGCACCCGCTATCGCGGCGATTTCGAAGAGCGGCTGAAAGCCGTGGTCAACGAGCTTGAGGAACACCCCGACGCGGTGCTGTTCATCGACGAGATTCACACCGTGATCGGTGCCGGTGCGACATCCGGCGGGGCGATGGATGCATCGAACCTGCTCAAGCCGGCGCTTCAGGGCGGCAAGCTGCGCACCATGGGATCGACCACCTACAAGGAATTCCGCCAGCATTTCGAAAAGGATCGCGCGCTGTCGCGCCGGTTCCAGAAGATCGACGTAAACGAGCCGTCGGTGCCCGATACCGTCAAGATCCTCAAAGGTCTCAAGCCCTATTTCGAAGAGCATCACAGCGTCAAATACACGGCTGATGCGATCAAATCGGCGGTGGAGCTGTCGGCGCGGTACATCAACGACCGCAAGCTGCCCGACAAGGCGATCGACGTGATCGACGAGGCGGGCGCGGCGCAACATCTTGTGGCCGAATCAAAGCGTCGCAAGACCATCGGCGCCAAGGAGATCGAGGATGTCGTGGCCAAGATCGCGCGCATCCCGCCGAAAAACGTGTCGAAGAACGACACCGAGGTGCTCAAGGATCTCGAAAAGACCCTCAAGCGCGTGGTGTTCGGACAGGACCCCGCGATCGAGGCGCTCTCGGCTGCGATCAAGCTGGCGCGTGCAGGGCTGCGTGAACCGGAAAAGCCCATCGGCAACTACCTGTTCGCGGGGCCTACCGGCGTCGGCAAGACCGAGGTCGCCAAGCAGCTTGCAAGCTCGCTCGGGGTCGAACTGCTGCGGTTCGACATGTCGGAGTACATGGAAAAGCACGCGGTTTCCCGTCTGATCGGCGCGCCTCCGGGCTATGTCGGTTTTGATCAGGGCGGCCAGCTGACCGACGGCGTCGACCAGCATCCGCATTGCGTGCTGCTGCTCGACGAGATCGAAAAGGCGCATCCGGATGTCTACAACATCCTGCTTCAGGTCATGGATCATGGCTCGCTGACCGATCACAACGGGCGCTCGGTCGATTTCCGTAACGTGATCCTGATCATGACCTCGAACGCCGGGGCCGCGGAACAGGCCAAGGCGGCGATCGGCTTTGGCCGCGACCGGCGCACCGGCGAGGATACTGCCGCCATCGAGCGGACCTTCACGCCGGAATTCCGCAACCGTCTCGACGCGGTAATCAGCTTCCAGCCGCTGCCCAAGGAGGTCATCCTTTCGGTGGTCGAGAAGTTCGTGCTGCAACTCGAAGCGCAGCTGATGGATCGCAACGTGTCGATCGAGCTGACCCGCCCGGCGGCGGAATGGCTTGCCGACAAGGGCTATGACGACCGCATGGGGGCGCGCCCGCTGGGCCGCGTCATTCAGGAAAGCCTCAAGAAGCCGCTCGCCGAAGAGCTGCTGTTCGGCAAGCTCATGAAGGGCGGCGTGGTCAAGGTTGGCGTCAAGAACGGCGAACTCGACCTGAAGGTCGAAGGGCCGGACAAGTTGCGCCTTGCCTCGAAAAAGCCTCCGCTTCTGACGGCTGACTGATCGCCAGCACAGAACAGACACACCGCCGCGCCCCCAGCGCGGCGGTGTTTTCATTTCCAGATCCCGCCCCAAAAGCCACCATGGCCGACCGCCCCGCCCCAGGGTCAGAACATGGCCGACCCGTCGGGCCCGGCCCTCGCTGGCAATAGCGCCTTGCCCGCCCCGCCTGCCCCGCCCTATAGGTTGAAGACCAAGGCATTAGCGACAGGTTGGGCATGGCGGGCAAGGCGCTCGATACAGTTCGGGAGCTTTACGAGGGCGGCAGCGATACCGCGCATCGCTTCCGCTACGGGATATTGCTGTTCGACGTGGTGACGATCCTTTTCGTCATCGCGACCTCGTTCACCGAACATGGCCGGGCGGTCGCGATTATGGACATGATGTTCGGCGTCGTCATCCTTGCGGATTTTGCCGCCCGCCTGATCATCGAACGCAACCGGCTGCGGTTTTTCATCAACCCCCACACATGGGCCGATCTGGCCTCGATCGTGTCGTTTCTGGCCCCGCTGGCCGGCGAAGGGCTGGGCTTTCTGCGCGTTGTGCGCACGCTGCGGTTTCTGCGCACCTACCATTTGCTGGCCCGGCTGCGCGGCGACGTCCCGTTCTTTCGCCGCTATCAGGACGAGTTCACCGCAGCGCTGAACCTGATTGTCTTTGTCTTCGTGATGACCGGCCTCGTCTATGCCACCCAGCATCTGCAAAACCCGCAGATTGCCAATTACGCCGATGCGCTGTACTTCACCGTCACCGCCCTGACCACGACCGGTTTCGGCGACATCACGCTGCAAGGCTCGCTCGGGCGGCTGATCTCGGTGCTGGTGATGATCTTTGGCGTCACGCTGTTCCTGCGGTTGGCGCAGGTGCTGTTCCGCCCGGCCAAGGTGCGTCAGGCCTGCCACCGCTGCGGATTGTCGCTGCACGACCGCGACGCGATCCATTGCAAGCATTGCGGCGCCCACATCCATATCCAGACTGAGGGAGAAACATGACCGACCTCGCCATCCGCCCCTACGACCCCCGCGACAGCGAGCAGCTCTGGCGCGTGCTCGAGCCGGTGTTTCGTGCGGGCGACACCTATGCCATCGACCCGGACATCCCGCGCGAGGCGGCCATTGCTTACTGGACCGGACCGGGGCGCAGCGTGTTCAGCGCAACGCTGGGCGGCAGTTTTTCTGGCTCGTATTACATCCTGCGCAATCAGGCCGGCGGCGGCAGCCATGTGTGCAACTGCGGCTTTGTCACCGACCCCGCCCAGAAGGGGCGTGGCGTGGCGCGGGGCATGCTGGAACACGCGCTGCAAACCGCGCGCGACATGGGGTTTCACGCCATGCAATTCAATTTTGTCGTCTCGACCAACACCCGGGCCGTTGGCCTGTGGGAACGGGGCGGCTTTGACATCGTCGGGCGCTTGCCCAACGCTTTCCATCACCCGACAAAGGGCTACGTCGATGCTCTGGTGATGTACAAGACACTCAAGGCGGACCCGTCCGCCGGGAAGGATACCTGAATGGCCGATGCGCCAAGACTGCTTGCCGTCCTGATCGACGCCGACAACACCTCGCCCAAGTATTGCAAGGCAATTTTCGACGAGCTGGCCTCGCTTGGAGAGGCGTCGGTGCGGCGTCTTTACGGCGATTTCTCCAGCCAGCAAATGGCGGGCTGGTCGAAGATCACCGCCGAATTCGGCCTCGTGCCGCTGCACTCGCCTGCCAACACCGTCGGAAAGAACGCCTCGGACATCAGCCTCGTCATCGACGCGATGGACCTGATGCACACCGGGCGGTTCGACGTGTTCGTGCTGGTCAGTTCCGACAGCGATTTCACCCGGCTCGCCAGCCGCATCCGCGAACAAGGGCTCGACGTGTTCGGCATGGGGATGCAGAAAACGCCAGATGCCTTCCGCAAGGCCTGCAAACGGTTCATCTTTCTGGAAAACCTTGACGGCGCACCGGAACAGAAACCCGGCAATCAGGCCCCCAAGCCGACCGGCAAACTGGATGAGGCCCGCAACCTGATCTTCACCGCCATGGACGCCATCGAGCAGGAAGACGACTGGTACACGCTTGGCCAGCTCGGCCAGTTCATCACCGCGGCAAACCCCGATTTCGACACCCGCACCTATGGCAAGCGCAAGCTGTCGGATCTGGTGTCAGACCTGAAGGTGTTCGAGACCAAGCGCGGCCCCGGCAATCAGCTGCTGGTGCGCCGACTCGACTAAGGGCCGCCTCGCAAGGACACGATCGCTGCTTGCCCCCTTCTGCTCTCGAAGGGCCTCTCGCAGCGATCACGCCGGCCCGTAGCGGGCAAGAAAGGTGGCCACCGCGGCACTGACAATGTGGCTTTGCTCTTCGGCGGAAAAGCTGTCGCGGATGCCGAAAACCCGCTTGAGCCACAGGTCCGCCTTGCAAAGCTCGATGAACTGGTCGGTGGCGATGGACAAATCGTCAATCGACAACTCGCCGCGCGCGGCGGCTTCGGCAAAGTAGGCGCTGAGCTGTCCATGCATCAGACGCGGGCCAGAGGCATAGAATTCGGTTCCAAGTTCGGGGAACCTGTCGGCCTCCGCGACGCAGATGCGGAACACCCGCAGCGCCTTCTCAGACAGAATATAGTGCAGAAACCGCATCCCTGCCTCGCGCAGCACCTGAGCTGGCGGCAGTGAGCGATTGATCGCGGTCATCGCGTCATCAGCCTGGGCGCTGCACTGCGCGCGGGCCATCTCCATGAACAACAGGCGCTTGTCGGGGAAATAGCTGTAAAGCGTTGCCTTCGACACGCCTGCCGCGCGGGCGATATCATCGACGCTGGCACCTTCGAACCCATCGCGCAGGAACACCTCGCCGGCGCCTTGCAACACCTGTGTGTATTTGCGACCGCGCCGCACGGGCCCCGCGCCGTCCTCCATCGACTGCCTCCCCATAGTGCACAGGACCATAGCGCGGCGGTCGCAATCCGGGCAAGCCCCGCTCAGCTTGAGCAAGGTCAAGGCAATGGGCGCATCCGCCGCGTACGTGCTGGCGTTTCCGACTTGCATCCTCTGAGCAAGGCAGTACCTTAGAATCATTCTAAATCATAGGCCCCAACATGCGATTCTTCAACCAGCGCCGCCGGTTCCGCGACCTCTCCGAACAAGAGGTGCTTGCCCTCGCGATCTCCTCCGAAGAAGACGACGCGCGCATCTACCGCAGCTACGCAGAAATGCTGCGCGCGGACTATCCCGACAGCGCCAAGGTGTTCGACGGTATGGCGGCTGAAGAAGACGCCCATCGCAAGGCGCTGATCGCGGCGCACCGGGTGCGGTTCGGCGATGTGATCCCGTTGATCCGGCGCGAACATGTCGCCGGGTTCTACGCCCGCCGTCCGGTCTGGCTGACCGCAAACCTGTCGCTGGAGCGTATCCGCGCCGAGGCGGAGAACATGGAACACGACGCCGAACGCTTTTACCGAGACGCCGCCCGGCACAGCACCGACGCCTCGACTCGCCGGCTGCTGGGCGATCTTGCGGCTGCCGAAGCCCGCCATGGGAAAAGCTCGCTCGAGCTTGAACGAACCCATCTCGACGACGACACCCGCGAAGACGAAGACCGCATGGCCCACCGCAAATTCGTTCTGACATGGGTGCAGCCGGGGCTTGCAGGGCTGATGGACGGCTCGGTCTCGACGCTCGCCCCGATCTTCGCCACAGCCTTCGCAACGCAGGACCCCTGGACGACGTTTCTCGTCGGCCTTGCGGCATCGGTCGGCGCGGGCATCTCGATGGGCTTCACCGAGGCCGCTTCGGACGACGGCGAACTGTCGGGTCGGGGCTCCCCGCTGAAACGCGGCATCGCCTCGGGCGTGATGACCACGGTCGGCGGACTGGGACACGCCCTGCCTTACCTGATCCCACATTTCTGGACCGCAACGACCATCGCATGGATCATCGTATTCTTCGAACTCTGGGCCATCGCCTGGATTCAGAATCGCTTTATGGAAACGCCCTTCTGGCGGGCATCCATGCAAGTTGTTCTGGGCGGCGCTCTGGTGCTTGCGGCAGGGGTCCTGATCGGCAGCGGTTAACCCCTGCCCATTCGACGCACCGGCTTGAGATATCCGGCCTGCCTCCGGCGGGAGTTTATTTGGCAAGATGAAGACAAGGCGCCGCGCCCATCTTCATCTTGCTGAATAAACTCCGGGGGGAGCCGAAGGCGGGGGGCTGGCCCCCCTCTGCCCCCACCAACACGCCATTCCCTCTGGAAGGCGAGCGCGCGGCATGGCAAACCGGGCTCCAGCGCATAGCACCGGGAGACGCGACCATGACCCAGTTCGGCAAGGGCTGCCACCTGCACCTGATCGACGGATCGGCCTTTATCTTCCGCGCCTACCATGCGCTGCCACCACTGACCCGCAAATCCGACGGGCTGCCCATCGGGGCGGTTTCGGGCTTTTGCAACATGTTGCAGAAGTATGTCGAAGATAACGCTGGCCCCGATGCACCAACCCATGTGGCGGTCATCTTCGACAAGGGCAGCCACACCTTCCGCAACGATCTTTACGACCTTTACAAGGCCAACCGCGAGGCGATGCCCGAAGATCTGCGTCCGCAGATCCCGCTGACCCGCGACGCCACCCGCGCCTTCAACATTGCCTGTATCGAGAAAGAAGGCTTCGAGGCTGACGACATTATCGCCACCCTCGCCCGGCAGGCACGCGAGGCGGGCGGCGCGGTGACCATCGTTTCGTCGGACAAGGATCTGATGCAACTGGTCGGCGACGGAGTCGTGATGTTCGACGCGATGAAGAACAAGCTGATCGACCGCGACGGGGTGCACGAGAAATTCGGCGTCTACCCTGAGCGCGTGGTCGACGTGCAGGCGCTCGCGGGCGATTCCGTCGACAACGTCCCCGGCGCGCCCGGCATCGGCATCAAGACCGCCGCCTTGCTGATCAATGAATACGGCGATCTACAGACCCTACTGGATCAGGCCGGGACCATCAAGCAGCCCAAGCGTCGCCAGACCCTTGTGGAAAAGCGCGAACAGATCGAGCTTTCGCAAAAGCTGGTGCAGCTTGATGACCAGATGGTGATGGAGGACGTCACGCTCGACGGGCTGGAAGTGCGCGAACCCGACGCCGACATCCTGCTGAAATTCTTGACCGAAATGGAGTTCCGCACCCTGACCAAGCGCGTTGCCAATGCGCTTCAGGCCGAGGCCCCCGTGATCACCGAATCCGCGCCCGAGGCCTCTGCCCCGCAGGACGCGCCTGAAATGCCGCCCATCGACCCGGCCGGCTATATTTGGGTCAAGACCGCCGAAGACCTCGCCCCCTTCATCGCGCAGGCGCATCAGCGCGGCTGGGTCGCGGTCGATACCGAGACCACCGGCCTCAATGAGATGACCTGCGATCTGGTTGGCGTGTCGCTGGCCATCGAGCCGGGGCAGGCCTGTTATATCCCGTTCATTCACCGCGCCGCCAGCACCGACGATCTGTTCGGCAGCGACGCGCTGGCCGAGGGGCAGATGCCGTTGGACGAAGCGCTGGCTCTGCTCAAGCCGCTTCTCGAAGACCCAAGCGTCCTCAAGATCGGGCAAAACATGAAATACGATGCCAAGGTGCTGTCGCGCTATGGCATCGGCGTTGCGCCCATCGATGACACCATGCTGATGTCCTACGCCATGCACGCGGGCCTGCATGGGCATGGCATGGACACGCTGTCCGAACGCTACCTGTCGCATGAGCCAATCCCGATCAAGTCGCTCCTTGGTAGCGGCAAGAGCATGATCACCTTCGACAAGGTGCCGATCGAGGACGCGGTGAAATACGCCGCCGAGGATGCCGACATCACCCTGCGCCTGTGGATGCTGTTCAAACCGCAGCTGCACCGCGCCCGCGTCACCCGTGTCTACGAAGGGCTGGAACGCCCGCTGGTGCCGGTCTTGGCCGAGATGGAAAAATCCGGCGTCAAGGTCGACCGCGAGACGCTGTCGCGCATGTCCAATGCGTTTTCCCAGAAGATGGCGCAGCTCGAGGATGAAATTCACGAGCTTGCCGGGGAGAAATTCAACGTCGGCTCCCCCAAACAGCTGGGCGAGATCCTGTTCGACAAGATGTCCCTGCCGGGCGGCAAGAAGGGCAAGACCGGGGCCTATGCCACCGGGGCCGATGTTCTCGAAGACCTTGCCACCGAACATGAATTGCCCGGGCGGGTGCTGGATTGGCGGCAGATTTCCAAGCTGAAATCGACCTATACCGATGCGCTGCAGGGCCATATCAACCCCGACACGGGGCGTGTCCATACCTCCTACAGCATCGCCGGGGCCAGCACCGGGCGGTTGGCATCGACCGATCCGAACCTGCAGAACATTCCCGTGCGCAGCGAAGAAGGGCGGCGCATCCGCGAAGCCTTTGTCGCCGCCGAAGGGCGCACGCTGGTCTCTCTCGACTATTCGCAGATCGAGCTGCGCATCCTTGCCCACATGGCCGATATCGAAGCGCTGAAACAGGCGTTCCGCGATGGGCAGGACATTCACGCGATGACCGCCTCAGAGATGTTCAACGTGCCGATGGAGGAGATGACCCCGGAGGTGCGCCGTCAGGCCAAGGCGATCAACTTCGGTGTTATCTATGGCATTTCGGGCTTCGGCCTTGCGCGCAACCTGCGGATTCCGCGCTCCGAGGCGCAGGGATTCATCGACCGCTATTTCGAACGCTTCCCCGGCATCAAGACCTACATGGAAGACACCACCGCCTTTGCCAAGGAACACAAGCGGGTCGAAACCCTGTTCGGGCGGGTGATCCACACCCCCGAGATCGCCGCTGGCGGGCCGCGCGCCGGGTTTGCCAAGCGCGCCGCGATCAACGCGCCGATTCAGGGCACCGCCGCCGACATCATCCGCCGCGCGATGATCCGCATGCCCGAGGCCATTGCTAAGCTGCCTGCGACGATGCTGCTTCAGGTTCATGACGAATTGATCTTCGAGGTGGACAAGGGCGCCGAAGACGAGCTGATCGCCACCGCAAAGCGCGTCATGGAAGGCGCGGCAGAGCCGGTGGTCAAGCTTGACGTGCCGCTGGTGGTTGATGCCGGAATGGGCCGCAACTGGGCCGAAGCGCACTGAGCTAGGGCTGCTTTTCGAAATACACCCGATCGAACCCGTCTTCGCTGACGCGGCCGGTCTCGGTGTAGCCAAGCCTTGGGTACAGCGACAGGTTCGCGGTCATTTTCGCGTTGGTATAAAGCCGCACCGGCAGGCCAGCGGCGCGGGCCGCGTCTTCGCAGGCCGCGATCAACGCCTTGCCAATGCCGCGCCCGCTTGCCCGGGGCAGCACCGCGACGTTTTCCAGCAGCAGGTGATCCGGCGCCATCCGGTAGACGATGAAGCCCAGAAAGCCGCCATCCTCGGCCACGAACACCTCGCCCGCCGCGATCTGCGCCGCGTAATCGGCGCTCATCGGGGCGGGCTCACGCCCGATCAGCGGCACATAACCGCCATAGGCCTGCCGGGCGCAATCGCGGATCGCCGCTTCGTCCGCCTCGCGCGCGGGGCGGATCATTCTGCTATGTCCATCGCCTGACGCGCGATGCTGGTGGCGATCAGCTGCGCCGTATCCGCCCATTCGATGAAAGGCGGCAACATCGGCCCGTCAAAGCCCGCCGCCGACAGCGCCGCTGGTACATCGTCTTCCATATGGCCCGAGTTCTGCGCGAAATAGGGCAGGCAGATCGCCTGCCCGACGGTCTGCGCAACATCCTTGAGAAACGGTGGCTGTTCGATGAACCCGGTGCGCGTGACGCGCAGGCCAAGCCCGGACTGCAGCGCGCGCGCAAAGGCATAGGCGCTGTCGGCGCTGGTCTTGGACATGGCGCTGCCATGGGCGGCAACGATCAGCGCGGTGTCCTCGGGCTGCCAGCCTTGCTGTGCCAGCAGCGCCCGCAGCTCGGTGGCGGCGCAATCGATCAGTCCCGGCTCGACCCCGAAAGGGTCAAGCATCGTCAGCCCCAGACCGCGCGCCTTTTTCGCCAGAACCTGCCCGGTGAACCAGCCCTTCGCCATGAAATACGGATAGATCAGCGGGGCGCCAAGGCTTTCGATCTCGTCCTCGAACCGTCCCTTGGCCGCCAGCGTCGCACTGCCGATCCGCCAGCCCGACATGCGCGTTTGAACCTGCGACGCAAGGGCGCGCAGCGCGGCCTCTTGCGAGCCGGGGTCGGAGGGGCTGCCATGGGCGACGAGAATTGCGGTCCGCTGGGACCCGGAAATGCTGGTCATTAGAGCTTTGGTGATCCTGGTTCTGATGTCATGCGCGTCTTGTGAAGGTGATGCACTGCCCCTTTCGTTTCAAGCGTCAACCAAGACATTCCGACATGCCCGCGGGCACGGGGCAAAAAATGCGCATCCGGCAAGAGACCTGCGCTGCCGGGTGCGGAACCGTGACACGCTCCGACGCGTTGACGACAGGTTCAAACAGGAGCGCCCGACGTGTCACCCAACCGCAAATTCTGCATCTTCCTGAATGGGCGCTCCGGCGACCAAGGCGAGGATGAACGCCGCGCCCGGCTGACGGCGCTGTGCGACGCTGCGGGGGTGAGTGCAACGATTGTTACTCCCAATGGCAAGCAACGGCTGGAAGACGCCGCGCGCGAGGCGATCCGGCGCAGTCAGGCGGATGTCATTGTCGCAGCGGGCGGCGATGGGACCATCGCGGCCGTGGCGACCGCTGCGCATGACGCAGAGATTCCGATGGGGGTGATCCCGCAGGGCACGTTCAACTATTTCGCGCGCGGTCTCGGGATTCCCGAAGACGCCGAGGCCGCCATCGAGGTGCTGGCCGGGGGACAGCTTGAACAGGTGGCGCTTGCCGAAGCCAATGGCGCGGTCTTTCTGAACAACACCAGCCTTGGGATCTATCCGCTGATCCTGCAAAAGCGTGAGAGCATCTATGCCCGCTGGGGGCGTTCGCGCATCGCGGCCTACTGGTCGGTGCTGCTGACGCTGAGCGGCATGCGCCGCCCGCTCAGGATGACCATCACCGTCGACGGGCGCGACATTCATCTGCGCACCCCGCTGATCTTTGTCGCCAACAGCGTCTTTCAGCTGGATCGCTTCAACCTCGATGGGGTCGCGGCGCTGAAGCGAGGCGAATTCGCCCTGTTCACCGCCCGCAACGGAAGCACTCTGGATCTAGCGCGCACGGCATTCAGGCTTGCCGGCGGGGCCGCGCAGAAAGGCGAGGATTTCGATCTTGTGACCGGGCGCGACATCACGCTGCAAACCGGGCGCAAGCGGGCGCTGGTTGCGCGCGATGGCGAAAAGAGCCTGATGCACACGCCGATCCGTATCAAGATGCGCGAGCGCCCGTTGCAGGTGATCGTGCCCACACCCGACGCCTCGACCGACACCACCACCGAAAGGGACATTGCCGCCAGCTCATGACCCGCATTGCCCATATCTCAGACCTGCATTTCGGCCGCAGCGACCCCGAGCTTCTGGATCCGCTGATCCGCGCCCTGAACGCGGCAAAGCCCGATCTCGTGGCCGCCACCGGAGATTTCACCCAGCGCGCCCGGCGCAGCCAGTATCGCGACGCCCGCGCCTTTCTGGACCGGCTGGAGGCGCCGTGGCTTTCAGTTCCGGGCAACCACGATGTGTCGCTCGACAATCTGTGGCTGCGGTTCATGCGGCCCTATGCGCGCTATCGCAAGCATATCGCCAGTGATCTGCTGACCGTGCACGAGGCCGAAGGCTTTATGGCGATCGGGCTCAACACGGTTGATCGCTTCCGGGTGCAGCGTGGCAAGGTGCGCCGCGCGCAGTTGCACCGCGCCTGCGAGTTGCTGTCGCAGACAGACGGTATTCGGGTGGTTCTGGCACATCACCCGTTCGAACAGGACGAGGATATCAAGAAAAGCCTGATGAAGCACGCCCATCTGGGGATCGAGAAATTGGCGGAATGCGGCGTGCAGTTGGTGCTGTCGGGGCATCTGCATCGCTGGCGCACAGAGCCGTTCCTGTCGGCAAAGCATGGGCGACAGATCCTTCAGGTGCATGTCGGCACCGGCCTGTCGACGCGGTTGCGCGGGCAGGAAAACGATTTTGCCCTGCTGGATGTCAGCGCCACGACGGCGCGGGTGACCCGGATGGTCGCCCGAGGCAGCAATTTCGAACCCGCCGGCGTGCGGGAATTTTCCTTCGGAACGGATGGCTGGCACGAGACAGGCGACACAGAGGCCGCTGGCGCCGCCAGCAAGAGCGGCACGTTCACCGCTGAAGGGCGCGAGCCCCCCTCCGAAACCGAAGGCTCGTAATGCGTAAACCTGCACGTGGCTGGCGCAGAATCCGGCGAGCGGATGTATGATCCTCTGCATGGGCGGAGCAGGAGCAGGGGCAGGCTCTTTCAAAACCGGCCGAACCGGCCTGCTGGCGCGGGGGGGCCACCGAGCACAGGCCTTGTGAAATATCGCCGCACAAAGGCGGAACTTCCGCCTCGGCCCGAGGTTGAACACACATGAAACAGCCCATGATCGCCTCTGACCAGGTGCTGCGTGTCTCTTCTGTGATCGTGGCAACCGGAGTTGTCATCGTTGGGCTGAAGGAAACGCAGGACATTTTTGCACCCTTGGTGCTTGCCATCGTGGTGGGCGTCATCGTCGCCCCCCTCTCTGACCGTCTCAAACGTCTGGGTGTGCCCGCCGGAATAAGCGCACTGTCGGTGCTGATCGCGTTCTTCATGATCGGGGCCGCGCTGGTATTTCTGATCGAACCTTACATCACCGCCGCGATCGACGAGCTGCCGTCGATCCGCTACGAACTTCACAAGCTGATGTTCGAATATCGCGGCCTGATCCAAGGCATCGGCGAGATGAACGAAGAGATGAAAGCCGCGCTTGGCGCCGATGCCGAAGCCACCGCCGAGCAGATCGAGTCGCTTCCAAGCCTGACCGACGCCATGTGGCTTGCCCCGGCGCTGTTTGCGCAGCTTCTGGTGTTTCTTGGCGCGCTGTTCTTTTTCCTGCTGACGCGAAAGTCGATCTACAGCTGGCTGTCGGCGCGTCTTGGGTCCGGGGCAGAGACGCATCTGTTTCTTGAACGTTTCTTCGCCGCCGAAGCGACAGTGTCGCGCTACTTTGCGGCCGTGTCTACGGTCAACGCCGGGTTGGGCCTTGCGGTGGGGGGGGCGCTGATGGCCTATGGCTTGCCGGGCGCTGTTGTCTGGGGCGTTGCCGCCGGGCTTTTGAACTTTGTGCTGTATCTTGGGCCAGCGGCGATAGCGGCGGCGCTCTTGCTGGCGGGGATCGTCAATTTCGACGGGCTTGCAAGCTTTGGCCCGATGGCGATCTATCTGGCCTGCAACATGACCGAGGCGCAGTTCGTCACGCCGGCGCTGGTTGGCAAACACGTCCAGCTCAACCCGTTCCTGCTGTTTGTCGCGCTGGTCTTCTGGCTCTGGCTCTGGGGGCCGATCGGCGGCATCGTGGCGATCCCGGTGACATTGATCTTCCTGCGCCTGTTCGACATCCTCGGCGACAGCTCGTCGCCTCCCGCCAAGCCCGCGGTGCGCGCCGCCTGAGGATCATGGCGCGCCTTGCGGGGCGCGCCGTTTGTGTTGCACTGGACAGGTATGAAAAAAACCCGCTCTTCGAAACCGAAGAGCGGGCTACTAAAACGCGGATCGCCGAGGGAAGTCAGGATAGGGAAACGATCCGCAGAGGGACAGGGCAATATACGCGCCCTTGGGATGACAACACGCGGGGCGCGATCAGGTTCCGCAGGCATCGAAAAATTTCTAATGATTTTCGAGGCGCTCGCGGCGCAGCCGGTCAAGCTCGCCGTTCAGCTGGGCGCCCAGCAGCGTCACAAGGGCGCTGACGTAGAACCACATGAGCAAGGCAACCACCGCCCCGAGCGATCCGTAGACCTCGTTGAGCCGGTCGAAATTGCGTACATAGGTTGTCAGCGCAAAAGACCCCGCCGCCCAGCCCAGCAGCGCCAGCACCGCGCCGGGCGTCAGCCAGCGCATCCGCCGCGCCCGCCGGTTCGGCCCGTAGCGGTACACAAGCGCGATGGCAAAGAACACCACGCCCAGCAGGATCAGCCATTTCACCGCCGCCGCGATCAGTTCGAGATGCAGCGGCAAGCCGAGCAGCATAAAGGCGGCAGGCAGGATCACCACCGCCGCAAACGCCACCAGCGCCACCAGCACCAGCAACAATGTCAGCCCGACCGCGACCAGCAGCCTTCGGATTGCGTTTTCGCGGTGCGGGGCATCATTCACCGCGTTCAGCCCGCGGATCAGCGCCGCGACCGAGGCGCGCGTCGACCAGATCGCCACGATGATCGAAATCACCGAGGCCCATTGCAGCGTCGAGCGATTGGTCGAGATCAGCGCCGTCACCTGATCCGACAACAGCACATAGGCCTGTTCCGGCATCATCTCGCGCACCAGTTCCATCTGCTCCGAGATCACCACCGGATCGGCCCAGTAGCCCCAGATCGCAATCACCGCCGAGATCGCAGGGAACAGCGACAGAAACGCATAAAACGCCACCCCCGCCGAGATCAGCCCGAGATTGCGCTCGTCCATCCTCATCCAGGTCCCCCAGATCGCGCGCAGCCAGTCCCCCACGGTAAGAACCGGGCGGGTCGGGTCGGGGCGCTCTGGCGCGGCGGGAGGCGGGTTGCCAGCAATCTCTTCCATGCCGCAAATTTGATCGTGCCACGCGGTCCGGGTCAATGGCAGCGCACGCCCGGCACGCGGATTGGCTGATCTCTGGGACAAATCGGCACACCTTAACGAAAAATCAGGGCGTATCCGGCCCACTGGGTCAGGGGCACGCCAGCCCCGGCAGAACAAGGGCCTCGCGCATGACAGGCATCGTCTCGACCCTCGCCCTGCTGCTAACGCTTTGCGCGGGGGCCGCGCTGGCGCAGGCACAGATCACCGCAACCGTGCATGTCATCGGCAATGATGATGGCGGCCCGCTGCGGCAACGGCTCGCCGAGGTGCAGCGCCTCAACGCGCGCGGCGCGCGGGTCGAGATCAGAGGCGCCCACTGCCATTCGGCCTGCACGCTGTATCTGGGAGTGCGCAATCTGTGCATCCTGCCGCAGACGGAATTCGGCTTCCACGGCCCGGTCTACCCTGATCGCCCGATGGCGCGCGAACGGTTCGACCACTGGTCGCGGGCGATGGCAGCGCATTACCCGCCACCGGTGGCGGGCTGGTTCATGACCACCGCCCGCCACGTCGCCAGCGGCTATGTGGCGCTGCGCGGCGAGGCGTTGATCGGGCTTGGCATTCCGCGCTGTCGGTGACGCTCAGTTCCCCGCAGGGGCATCGCTCGCCGGGTCTTCGAGTTCTGGCACCGGGGTTGCAGTGGTCAGCACGCCGCTGACCCAGTCGCCCGACACCACTTCGCCCGTGGCATAGCGCAGCGTGCCCTGCCCGGCGCGTTTGCCATCCTCGAACTGGCCTTCGTAGATATCGCCGTTGCTATAGGTGGCGACGCCCTCGCCTTCAAAGCGGCCAGACACCCAGGCGCCCTCATAGGTGAACCCATCGGCCATCTCGATCCGCCCATGCCCGTGGCGCTGATCATCGCGGAAATCGCCGGTGTAGACCGCGCCGTCGGCGTAGCGCGCCGTGCCGGTGCCGTTGCGGCGATTGTTCTTCCAGTCGCCGGTGTAGCTGTAGCCATCGGCGTAGGTGATGGTGCCCTGCCCATCATAGCGCGCATTGACGAAATCGCCGCTGTAGACCGTGCCGTTGGGATAGCGCGCCGTGCCTTTGCCTTCGATCACCCCGTCGACCCAGTCCCCTTCGTAGGTCGAGCCGTCCGGATAGACCGTGCGGCCCTGCCCGTTGGCCAGATCGCCCTTGATCTCGCCTTCGTAGACCGAACCGTCGGGATAGGTGACCTTACCCTGCCCGTCGATCTGCCCCGCCACCCAGTTGCCTTCCAGCCGGTAGCCATCGGCGCCGATATACACGCCCTGCCCCTGCCGCTGATCGTTGTCGAAGCTGCCCTCGTAGACATCGCCCGAGGCGGCATAGGTCTCGCGCCCCTGCCCGTCGCGGCGGCCGTCAAGCAGCGCGCCTTCGTAGACATCGCCATTGGGCAGCGTCAGCTTGCCCTGCCCGTCCTGCTGGCCGTCGCGCCACATGCCGACATAGGTCAGACCGTCGGTCATGGTCAGCGTGCCCTCGCCCGAGCGCTTGCCATTGGCGATCCGCCCGACATAGACCGATCCGCCGGGATAGGTGATCGTGGCGTTGCCTTCCTCGACCCCGTTCACCCAGTCGCCCTCGTAGCGATAGCCATCGGGCATGGTCATCACGCCGCGCCCATGGTGCAGCGCATTGCGAAAAGTGCCTTCATAGCGGGCACCGCTGGCGTATTGGATCACCCCCTTGCCGGTGATCTTGCCATCCTGCCACGAGCCTTCGTAGACCGAGCCGTCGCCAAGCACGATCTTGCCCATGCCCTCGGGTTTGCCTTTGGAAAACTGCCCCTCGTAGACCGCACCCGAGGGGTAGCGGGCCACGCCCTTGCCCTCGATCTCGCCCGCGCGCCAGTCGCCGGTATATTCGAATCCGTTCGGCAGGCTGTAGGTGCCGGTGCCATCGCGCAGCCCGTCGACAAAGCTGCCCTGATACACCCCGCCATCGTCGAATTGCTTGGTGAGCGTCCCATCGTCCTGCGCCATCGCCGCCGCAGCAAAGACCGCGATGGCTGCGACGAGCGTGATGCCTGCGCGTTTCATGTGTTCTGCCCTGCCGGAGTTTCGCATTCCCTTGCTGGAAATGGTAAAGAAGCCCCCCGCCCCTGACAATGTCTTTTGACGCTGCCCGGCTTTCCCTCGGGCGTGGTTCTGCTATGTCGGCACGGCAAGCTGACCGAAAGGACAAGGGCATGGCTGACCGTTTCCGCCTGACCATCGCGCAGTTGAACCCCACCGTGGGCGACCTTGCCGGCAATGCCGCAAGGGCCCGCGAGGCATGGGAGCAGGGCAAGGCCGCAGGCGCCGATCTTGTCGCGTTGCCCGAGATGTTCATCGCTGGCTACAGCGCGCAGGATCTGCCGCTGAAAAACGCCTTCACGCTGGATTGCATGGAGGCTGCCCGCCAGCTGGCTGCCGATTGCGCCGATGGCCCGGCACTGGCGATCGGTTGCCCCTGGGTCGAGGGCGCCGAGCTGTTCAACGCCTACCTGATCTGCCGGGGCGGCAAGATCACCAGCCATGTGTTCAAGCATCACCTGCCCAACAACGAGGTCTTCGACGAGGTGCGCGTTTTCGACAGCGGCCCCATCGACGGCCCCTACGCCATCGGCAACATCCGTATCGGCAGCCCGATCTGCGAGGATGCCTGGTACGAGGACGTGGCCGAAACCCATGCCGAAACCGGCGCGGAATTCCTGCTGGTGCCCAATGGCTCGCCCTATCATCGCGGCAAGCACGAGACGCGGCTGAACCACATGGTCGGGCGCGTGGTCGAAACCGGGCTGCCGCTGATCTATCTCAACATGGTGGGCGGACAGGACGATCAGGTCTTCGACGGCGCGTCTTTTGTGCTTAATCCGCATGGCAAGCTGGCGCTGCAGCTTCCGGCCTTTGCCGAAGCCATCGCCCATGTCGATCTGCAACGCGGCGATGACGGCTGGCGCGCGCTCGACGGCACCTTCGCGCCGCAGCCCGATACGCTGGAGCAGGATTACAACGCCATGGTGCTGGGTTTGCGCGATTATTGCCGCAAGACCGGGTTCGGTAAGGTGCTGCTGGGCATGTCGGGCGGCATCGATTCGGCGCTTGTGGCGACCATTGCCGTCGATGCGCTGGGGGCCGAAAATGTCCGCTGTGTGATGTTGCCGTCGGAATACACCTCGGAGCATTCACTGGAGGATGCCAAGGCCTGCGCGGGCGCCATCGGCGCGCATTACGATTTCGTGCCCATCGCCGAGGGGCGCGCCGCCATCACCGCCACGCTGGCCCCCTTGTTCGAAGGCCGGAGCGCCGATCTGACCGAGGAAAACATCCAGTCGCGTCTGCGCGGCCTGCTGCTGATGGCGCTGTCCAACAAGTTCGGCGAGATGCTGCTGACCACCGGCAACAAATCCGAGGTCGCGGTGGGCTATGCCACGATCTACGGCGACATGGCGGGCGGCTACAACCCGATCAAGGATCTCTACAAGACGCGCGTCTTTGACATCTGCCGCTGGCGCAACGCGCATCAGCGCCCATGGATGATGGGCCCCGAAGGCGAGGTCATCCCCGAGCGGATCATCACCAAGCCGCCCTCGGCCGAACTGCGCGACGATCAGAAGGACAGCGATTCGCTGCCCGATTACCCGGTGCTGGATGGCATCCTTAAGATCCTCGTCGATGATGATGGTTCGATCGCCGATTGCCTCGCGGCAGGGTACACGCGCGAGGATGCCAAGAAGATCGAGCACCTGCTGTATATCTCGGAATACAAGCGGTTCCAGTCGGCGCCCGGCGTGCGGCTGTCGCCCCGCGCCTTCTGGCTGGATCGGCGCTATCCTATCGCCAATCGCTGGCGCGACAATGGCTGAGCTTGCGGGCAAGTCGGTCCTGTTTGTCGTCGCGCGGTTTCACACCAATCTGTCCTTCGCGGTGCGGGCGCTGGTGGCCGCGGGGGCAAAGGTCACGGTCTGGGCCAGCAAATCCGACGGCCCCGAAGATCACTCGCTGGTGTCTCCGCAGGTGTTCAGGCCCGATGAACAGGAGGCGATGCGCACATCCTGGCGCGACGCCGCCCCCGACATCGCCTTCCTGCGCAACAGCGCCGAATTGCGCGTTGCCGCCGCAAAGATCGGGCGGCGCGAGGGCACGGCGCTGTGGTCATACGATCTGCACCCGTTTCACCGGCGCGAGCCGCTGTCGCGCAAATTCTACCTTTGGCGCAAGGGCTTGCCGATCCGCCGGGTGACGGCAACGCGCGGGCTGTCGGATGTGACACCAGATCGCGGTGCCCGCTACCTGCCCTGGCCCGTGGTTGCGGACCCGCCGCCGCCAATGCCCCTGCGCGACAACACTGGCCCGGTAACGGTGCTATGCGCCGCCAAGCTGGGCAAGCGGCGCAAGATGCAGGATCTGGTGATCGACGCCCTGCGCCCGCATGGGCAGGCTGGCAAGGCGCGGCTGATCCTTGCTGGCTCCGACAGCGTGTTCGACGCGCCCGAAGACCGCGCCCACCTTGCCGCGCTTTACGCCGCCGCCAAGGCCGAGCCGTGGATCGAGATGGCAGGCCGCGTGCCCTTCCCCGAGATGCCCGCGCTTTATGCCCGCTCTGACATCTGCATCCTGCCGAGCTTTGATGAACCGCTAGGCTTTGCCCCGGCGGAATCGATGGCCTATGGCTGCGTGCCGGTGATCTCGTCCGAAGCGGGCTCGGCGGGCTATCTGAGCGACGAAAACGGCATCGTCATCGACCCGCACCAGCCCCGGACCATCGCCGACGCGCTGTCACGCCTGATCGACGATCCGGCCCTGCGCGCCCGTCTTGGCGCCGGTGCCCGCGACACCGCGTTGAGCGAGCTTGGCCCGCAGCGCTTTGTGCAACGCATGGCGGCGCTGATCGCCGAGGGCTAAAGCCACCATTCATCGACCGAGGCGATATCGTCGTCCGACCAGCCGAAATGATGGGCGAATTCGTGCACGGTGATGTGGCTCACCAGCTCCTCAAGCGTGACATTGCCACGCTCGCGCAGCTCGGTCAGGATCGGCTGGCGATACAGCGTCACCCGGTCGGGCCATGTGACCGGGTCCGAGACCGAACGTTCGGTGACCGGCACGCCCTCATAAAGCCCGGTCAGATCGCGCGGATCGCGAATACCCAGTTCGGCCAGAACATCGGCGGGCGGCCATTCCACCACCTCGATCAGCACGTCCTGCGCGCCGGACCGGAACGGTTCGGGAAAGCCCTCGACGGTGTTGCGGGCGATGGTTTCGATCTGTTCGGGGCCGTGTCTGCTCATGCCGCCAGATATGATGGCAGCGCTCCGCAAGGAAAAGGTCGTTTTAGGCACATCAGGTCGCAAACCGGACAGCATGTCCTGGCGATCGCGCTAAAGGCTTGCGACCCGTCAACGGATTCCCCTCATATGCTGACCGTCCACCACATCCCCGCCGCCTTTTCCAACGCCGATTGCGATCGCGCCATCGATCTTGCCCGCGCCGCCCCGAGCAGCGACGCCCGGCTTGTCGGGCGCAACCGCGACCACAACCTGCGCCGCGCCGATCTGGTCTGGATCGACGAACAGCCCGAAGCCGCGTGGATCATGGATCGTATCATCGACATCGTGCGCGAGGCCAATCGCGACGCTTATAGCTTCGATCTCGACGGGTTCGACGAAAGCGCCCAGCTTGCGCGCTATGGCTCCGAACGGCAGGGGCATTTCGACTGGCATTCCGATATCGGAGACGGCCATCTTGCGGCGCGGCGCAAGCTGACGCTGGTGATCCAGCTGTCTGCGGCGAGCGATTATACCGGCGGGCGGCTCGAGGTGATGCCCTCGGCGCAGACCCATCAGGCCCCGACAGAGCGGGGCACCGCCACGCTGTTTCCGTCTTACATGTTGCACCGGGTCACGCCGGTGGACAGCGGTGAGCGGCACTCGCTGACGATCTGGGCGCACGGCCCGTCCTTCCGCTAGAACGTTGCGAAACGAATGCCGGGCCCCGACCGACGGCGCCCGGCAGGATCTTACAGCATCAGCTGGTAGCTGTGCGGCACATAGTGGAAGCCGTCCTCGCGGGTTTCGGCATAGCCCAGCGCCGGGAACGGCATGTGGTAGCCGATGAACGGCACCTTGTCGGTCGCCAGCATGTCCAGCACCTTGCGCCGGGTCGCCGCCGCCTCTGCCTTGTCGGTGTCAAAGCTGACCTCCCAGTCGGGATAGGCCAGCGACCAGACATAGTGGTTTGCCACATCCGCGAACAGCATCAGCTGCTTGCCACCGCTTTCCAGCATGTAGCCCATATGCCCCGGCGTGTGTCCCGGCGTCAGCATGGCCGTCACCCCCGACGCCACCGCAGCGCCATCCCCGATGAAAGAGAACCGATCCGCCAGCGGCGCGACCTTGCCGGCGAAGGTCGCGTTGTCGGTGCCCTTCCAATAGTCGAATTCCGCCTGCCCGGTCACGTGCTGCGCATTGGCAAAGGTCGGCCCGTTGCCGCCGGTCAGCCCGCCGACGTGATCGCCGTGCATATGGGTGATGACCATATGCGTCACCTCATCGGCACTATAGCCCGCGGCCTCGACCGCCGCGACGATGCCTTCGGGGTTCAGCCCGGTGTCGAACAGGATCAGCTCGGCGCCGGTGTTCACCAGCGTCGGGGTAAAGAAGAATTGCGCCTTATCGGTCGGGATGTTCGCCTCGGCCGAGACCTCTTCGAAGGTCGCGTCGTCGACATTGAGACCAAAGATCTCGTGCGGCGCTTCGCGGGTGGCCGTGCCCGCCATCAGCGCGGTAACCTCGAAATCGCCAAGCATGACGCGGTTGACCCGCGGCATCTGTCCGCCCTTCTGAGCGACCTGCGCCGCTGCGCCGGACCCAAGCCCTGCGGCCAGCGGCAACGCCGCCGCGCCCGTCAGCGCTGCGCGCCGAGAGATCTTGAAACCTGTGTTCATTGTGCCGTTCCTCTTGCTGCGACGTTCCATGATGTAGGCAGCCCACGCGACACATCCAGAAACCACAATTCATTCGAAATGAATGCCCCCGTGACCAAGCAAGCAGCCGCAGGTCAAGGGCCCGTAATCTTTCCCGAAATGTGCAACCCTTGCTAACAACGCGCGCTGTCCGTCGAATAAGACCTTGGCGGCGCCGGTCTGGCAACTAAACTTCTTGTCAGCCGGCCCCTGCGATGCTCGCCCAAGACGAAGATTGGCGATCGCCTGACACCAAGGGGCCTGTCACCAAGCGCGCTCGCGCATCCGCAAGTTTCGATGCGGCTCGGCCTTGGCCCTTACGCGATGAAACTTGCCCCGCATTGCGCCAGCAGCTCGCGCACATGATCGCCGGTGCACAGCTGCGTTCCGGGGGTTGTCACCGTGGAACTGGCCGCCGCCGCGCCCAGTGCCAGCGCATCCGGCGCGCTCATGCCGCTGGCAAGCCCATAGGCGAAGGCGCCGACAAAGCTGTCTCCGGCACCCACCGCCGACAGGACCGACACCTTGGCGGCGCTGACCTGTGTCAAGCCTTCGGGTCCTGCCATGACCGAGCCGTCCGCGCCGCGCGCAAGGATCACCCGCTCTGCCGCCCCGCGCGCCACCAGCTCGGCGGCGAACTCTGCCGACTCGCGCCGGCTCACCAGCGGGCGACCGGCCAGTTCTTCGGCCTCGGCGCTGTCCATGCGCAGCACGGCGGGCGCGGGGTCGGTCCCGGCGGCAAGATAGGTCAGTGCCTCGCCCGAGGTATCGGCGATCACATAGGCCCCCCGCGCCTTCAGCGCCCGGCACAGCTCCGTGGGAAATTCCAGCGGCACCCCCGGCGGCTGGCTGCCGCTCAGCACCACGATGCCGCCCTGCGGAACGGCGGTTGCAATGGCGTGAAGCGACTCGGCCACGTCGGCCTCTGACCAGACCGGGCCGGGCAGCACGAAGCGGAACTGCTCGCCGGTGCTGCGGTCATGCACGGCAAAGCTCTCGCGGGTCTCGCCCGGCGCTTTCATCCGCACCAGCGGCAGGCCCAGCTGCGCCAGCGATTCCTCGAGCCGCATGCCCGACGGACCGGCCAGCGCGACAAAGGCGCGGGCGCGCCCGCCCAGCTCGGCCACAACGCGGGCGACATTGATTCCCCCGCCGCCCGGATCGACGCTCATCGCGTCGCAGCGCAGCTTGGGCCCGGCCACGACACGGTCGGTCGAGGTCGACAGATCAAGTGCGGGGTTCAGCGTGACGGTAAGGATGTCGTTCATGGCGATCAATTTCTCCCGGAATGCTGGCAGCATGGCACCCTATGCCCCCAAGGCCAAGCGAGGCGAACTGGACAAATCGCCCCGCCTGTGGAATTGCCACACCCGTAAGCAGGAGCTCAGCATGACCGTCACCCGTTTCGCCCCGTCGCCCACTGGCCACATCCATGTCGGCAACCTTCGCACGGCGCTGTTCAACTACCTGATCGCCCGCAAATCCGGCGGCACATTCATCTTGCGCATCGACGACACCGACGCCGAGCGCAGCAAGGAAGAATATGTCGATGGCATCAAGCGCGATCTGGAATGGCTGGGCCTGACCTGGGACAAGACCGAACGGCAGAGCGCCCGGCTGGACCGCTATCTCGACGCCGCCGACAAGCTGCGCGGCATGGAACGGTTCTACGAGGCGTTCGAAACCCCGACAGAGCTGGATCTCAAGCGCAAGAAGCAGCTCAACATGGGCAAACCGCCGGTCTATGACCGCGCGGCGCTGGCGCTAAGCGATGCGGACAAAGAGTCGCTGCGCGCCGAGCGTGGCAATGGCGTGTGGCGCTTCAAGCTGATCCAGGAACGGATCGACTGGACCGACGGCATCCTTGGCGACATTTCCATCGACGCGGCCAGCGTTTCCGACCCGGTGCTGATCCGCGGCGACGGGCAGATCCTGTACACGCTGGCCTCGGTGGTCGATGACATGGATATGGGCGTGACCAATATCGTGCGCGGCTCTGACCATGTTACAAACACCGCGACGCAGATACAGATCATCGAGGCGCTTGGCGGCACCGCGCCGGGCTTTGCCCACCATTCGCTGCTGACCGGCCCGCAGGGGGAATCGCTGTCCAAGCGGCTTGGCGTGCTGTCGATCCGCGATCTGCGCGAGGCTGGGGTTGAGCCCGAGGCGCTGCTGTCGCTGATGGCGCGGCTGGGCTCGAGCCAGCCGGTCGAGCTGAAGCTGTCGCTGGACGAGATCGCCGAGGGCTTCGAGCTGTCGCAATTCGGCTCGGCCCCGACGAAATTCGACGAGCAGGACCTGTACCCGCTGACCGCGCGCAAGCTGCACGAGCTGCCGTTCGAGGCGGTGAAAGACGAGATCGCGGCGCTTGGCGTGCCCGAGGCCAAGGCCGCGCTGTTCTGGTCGGTCACCCGTGACAACATCGCCACCCGCAAGGATCTTCCGGGGTGGTGGGCGCTGTTCCGCGACGGGGCAGAGCCGCTGATCGCCGAGGAAGACCGCGATTTCATCGCCGAGGCGATGACGCTGCTGCCCGAAGGTCCGTTCACCCATGAGACATGGGGCACCTTTACCGCCGCGGTCAAAGCGGCGACCGGGCGCAAGGGCAAGGGCCTGTTCATGCCGCTGCGCAAGGCGCTGACCGGCCTTGAACGCGGCCCCGAAATGGCCGACGTCATGCCGCTGCTGGAACAGGTTCCGGCGCGGGCGCTGGCAAAGAGCTAAAGCCGCTGCGCGAGGGTGTCTCGATCCTCGCGCACGGCAAGGTGCTGCTGGGCGTGGCGCAGGGCATAGCCTTGCGCCCGTTTTGCCGCAGCGCCCATTTCATGCCACTCCGACCGTTCCAGCTGCACCAGCGCATCAATTGCGATGCCAACCACCTGCGGCTGGTCGGCCCCGGCCCGGATCACCGCCATGAAGCCATCCTCGATCAGGTCGGCGGCGCGCAGTTGCGGCACCTCGATGCTGGGATACGCTGGCGGCACCCGCGCTGGCGCGCCGCAATCCCAGAGCAGGCGGGTGATGCGGTGAATGGCGTCGATGGCCGTGCCGGGATCGTTGATGCCGGGGGACAGCGCGCGCAGCGCCACTTCGGCCAGCACGACGATGCCATAGCGGGCGTCCTGTTCGGCGGTGCGGATCGCGCCGATGGTGAAACAGGCGCATAGCGCGTCCGGGTCGGCCACGTCTCCCATTGTCCAGCCGATGGGAACACCCTTGAGAACATTTTCACCCGGCAGCACGGCAAGGGTCAGCGTCGCGCCGGTTTTGGCCAAGATACCGTTCAGCCTGACCATGTCGATGAACTGCACATAGCCGCCCTGCGCCGCGCGCACCGGCGTTGCGCTGTCCGGGATCACCGCATCCGGCGCCAGCGGCAGCCCGCCAAGCGCCGGGCTTTGCATGGCACGCATCAGTGGCCCGCTGGCGGCAGCCTCGACCTTGCCCAGCGTTTCATCAAGACTGCCAAGCGTGCTCAGATGCGCGATCCAGCGCAGCATCGCCACCACGATGGCCGCGATGACAAGGATCGTCACCCCAAGGATCACCACCGAGGTTTCCGGGGCATAGAATCCGGCACGGTACATCACGAGGCCCGTCAGCGAATACAGAAACGCCCCGGTGAACACCGCCAGCACGGTGTGGGTGGTGGTGTCGGACAGGTGCAGCCGGTAAGCGCGCGGCGTCGCCTGACTGGACGCCGCCTGAAAGGCCGAGACCATGACAGACAGCGAAAACGTGGTGACGGTCAGCATGGTGCCGGCCAGAACGTTCAGGATCGGGATCACCGCGTCCGGCTTGATGCGGCCCTGCCAGTTCTTGGGAACCAGCGGCAGGATCTCGGGGGCCAGCCCTGCCATCGCCAGCGCCAGCACCGCGCCGAACAGCACCCGCGCCGCAAGGTTGCGCGCCAGCCGTCGCAGCAGCATAAGCAGCTTGCTGAGGGTCATGCCGCGATCCTCCGCGAGCCGAGCCGCGCCAGATGCGTGTCGACCACTGCGCGTTCCGGATCGCCCAGCCGCTGCGCGCGCGGATAGCGCGGCGCGGCGCGATCGTCGAGGATCGGGCAGTCCCAGCCATCGGTGGTGGCAAAGAAATGCTCGGCGCCCTCAACGCCGTATTCCAGCAGGTAGCCCTGCACCACCACGTCGAGATAGCTCAGCAGCAGCGGATGCGCATCGCTCGGGCCGCGCATCCGCTCGGGCGCAATGGCGTAAAGCGCCAGCTCGGCGACGCCGGGTGCCTCGTGGGTAATCTTGAGCCCCGCGCCAAGCCGGTCATAGGCGGCCTCGCGCTCATCCAGAGCCGCCCAGTCGTCGGCGGGGACATGGGCGATCATCCCGAGCAGGGTGCAATCGGGATCGGGCACGGCGGTCAGAAAGGCCGCCTCGCGCGCGTCGGTGCAGCGCCAGGCCCGGCGCCAGCCATGGGCGGTAGCCGGGTGCAGAGGGGAGAAGTGATGAGTCCCCCGGTTAACCAGAGAGCCGTAGCCGAAAAAGAACGCACCAGACATGCCTGTATTCCTTGTGCCGGGGGGACTCGGTTTTGATGTATGTCAAAACGCTATTTTGGCGATGCTGTATCTACCCTGTGGCAAAGGGTCATCGAGGATCGGTACGGTGCGAGTAACCAAGAGAACGAATATTGCCATTCGTGTGCTGATGCATTGCGCGGTCAACCATGGCCGCCTTGTCACCAAATCCGAAATCGCGCAGCGCTGCAATGCGTCGGAGAACCATCTGGCGCAGGTGATCAACCAGTTGGCGCAGCTTGGCTACCTACACACCCGGCGTGGCCGCAACGGCGGGCTGGAACTTGGCCGCCCGGCCGATCAGATCCGCGTCGGAGACGTGTTCCGCGCGCTGGAAGCGCCGGTGCCGTTGGCCGAATGCTTTGCCGATGTCGACAACACCTGCCCGCTGACCGACGCCTGCCGCCTGCGGGTCGCGCTGACCGACGCGGCCAACGCGTTTTACGCGACGCTCGATCCAATCACGCTGGATGCGCTGGTCTGCGACAACGCCCCGCTGATCGACATTCTTGCGCCCGGAACCGGCTGCCGCGGGGCCTCGGCGCCCGACGCACCGCACGACGCGACGCAACAGGTGCTTGCGGCCCAGTGAAAATCATAATAGCCTGATAGGCATTCGCGATGGGAGAACCGGCTTTGCCGGTGCCGAAGGAGCAACCGCCCCGGAAACTCTCAGGCTTCAGGACCGTCGCGGGTATCAAGACTCTGGAGAGTGGCGTTCGCGCCCGCCGAAGGGATAACGATCTCAGGCTGACGGACAGAGGGGGCATTTTGTGCGCGTGGGCATGGGGCCTTCGTGCGGGAGATGTCCGGGACGGGGCTATATCGGATCTTCGCGGGTCTTGCCTCACCTTCCGGCCAAACGGGATGTGAGACGCCTATGGATGATCTGAACCGGACGCCTCTGTTTGATCTGCACCTTGCGCTTGGCGCAAAGATGGTGCCGTTCGCTGGCTACGACATGCCGGTGCAATACCCTCTTGGCGTGATGAAAGAGCATCTGCATTGCCGCGCCGCCTGTGGGTTGTTCGATGTCAGCCACATGGGGCAGGTTCTGCTGCGCCCGCTGTCTGGCGATGTTGATGACGCGGCGCTGGCGCTGGAAGCGCTGGTGCCGGTGGATGTGCTGGGGCTGAAGCCGGGGCGGCAGCGCTATGCGCTGTTCACCAATGAAACCGGCGGCGTCCTTGACGACCTGATGGTCGCGCGCTGGGACGAGGCGCTGTTCCTCGTGGTCAACGCCGCCTGCAAGGAGGCCGACATTGCGCATCTGCGCGCGCATCTGTCCGACACCTGCGAGATCGAGGTTCAGGACCGCGCCCTGATCGCGCTGCAAGGGCCCGGCGCGGCGCAGGCCCTGTCGCATCTGGTGCCCGGCGTCGAGGACATGCGTTTCATGGACAGCCGCGCCTTTGGCGATCTGTGGATCTCGCGGTCGGGCTATACCGGCGAGGATGGCTACGAAATATCGCTGCCCGCAGACACCGCCGAAGGCTTTGCGCGGCGGCTGCTCGAGATCGACGCGGTCGAGCCGATCGGCCTTGGCGCGCGCGATTCGCTGCGGCTTGAGGCGGGGCTGTGCCTTTACGGGCATGACATCGACACCGGCACGACGCCGGTTGCCGGCGGATTGAAATGGGCGATCCAGAAGGCGCGCCGCGCCGGCGGTGCGCGCGAGGGCGGGTTTCCCGGCGCCTCTGTGGTGCTGGCGGAACTGGCCGACGGCGCGCAAACCGCTCGCGTTGGCCTGCGCCCCGAGGGGCGCGCGCCGATGCGCGAAGGAGTTGTGCTTTTCGAGGGCGAGGCCGGGGGCGAGGCGATTGGCCGTGTTACCTCGGGCGGGTTTGGCCCGACGGTGGGCGGACCGGTGGCGATGGGATATGTCCCCGCGGCGCTGGCCACGCCCGGCACGCGGATTTACGGAGAGGTTCGGGGCAAGCGCATGGCCGCAGAGGTCGTGGCGCTGCCCTTTGTCGAACAAGGCTACAAACGCTGACGAAGAAGGAGCCAGCGCGATGATGAAGTTTACCGAGGAACACGAGTGGCTGCGGGTCGAGGACGATCTTGTGGTGGTCGGCATCACCGCCCATGCGGCAGAGCAACTGGGCGACGTCGTGTTCGTCGAGGTGCCGGATGTCGGGGTCACGGTTAGCAAGGATGACGAGGTCGTGGTGATCGAATCGGTGAAGGCCGCATCCGACATTCTGGCCCCGATCGACGGCGAGGTGGTCGAGGTCAACGAGGCCATCGTCGCGGACCCCGGCAAGGTCAACGAAGACCCCGAGGGCGAGGCGTGGTTCTTCAAGCTGCGCGTCGAGGACATGTCGCAGATGGACGATCTGATGGACGAGGCGGCGTACAAGAAGTTCGTCGGCTGACCCCCGGCCCGGAGGCCGAGGGGGGCGCTGCCCCCCGCGCGGCGCGCTCCCCCCGGGATATTTGAGGCCAGAAGAAACATGGGGGCCGCGCGGGCGGTGCCCCGGAGAGGTGTGACATGAGCTTTGAGCCGACTGACTATCAGCCCTATGATTTTGCCAACCGGCGGCACATCGGCCCGTCTCTGGCCGAGATGGATGCGATGTGCGAGGTGCTGGGGGTGGCCAGCCTTGATGCGCTGATCGACGAGGCGGTGCCAGCGGGCATCCGGCAAGCCGAGGCGCTGGATTTCGGCCCGGCGCTGTCGGAGCGCGAGATGCTGTGGCGCATGCAGGAGGTGGCCGAGAAGAACCGGGTGCTGACCTCGCTGATCGGCATGGGCTATCATGGCACGATCACCCCGCCCGCGATCCAGCGCAATATCTTTGAAAACCCCGCGTGGTACACCGCCTATACGCCCTATCAGCCCGAGATTTCGCAAGGGCGGCTTGAAGCGCTGCTGAACTATCAGACCATGGTGAGCGATCTGACCGGCCTTGAGGTGGCGAATGCGTCGCTTCTGGACGAGGCGACCGCCTGCGCTGAGGCGATGACCATGGCGAAACGCGTGGCCAAGTCGAAGGCCAAGGCGTTCTTTGTCGACGAGGGCTGCCATCCGCAGAACATCGCAGTGATGAAGACGCGGGCGGCACCGTTGGGGATCGAGGTGATCGTTGGCGCGCCGGAAGATCTTGACGCGTCAGCGGTGTTCGGGGCGGTGTTTCAATATCCTGGCACGCTTGGCGGGCTGCGCGATCTGACGCCTGCCATGGACGCCCTGCACGAGGCCAAGGCCATCGGCATCGTCGCGGCGGATATCATGGCGCTGTGTCTTGTGACCGAGCCGGGCGCGATGGGGGCGGATATCGCCGTTGGCTCGACGCAGCGCTTTGGCGTGCCTTTGGGCTATGGCGGGCCGCACGCGGCCTATATGGCCTGCCGCGATGCGTACAAGCGGGCGATGCCCGGGCGGATCGTCGGCGTGTCGGTGGATGCCTTGGGGAACCGGGCGTACCGACTGGCGCTGCAGACCCGCGAGCAGCATATCCGCCGCGAAAAAGCGACATCGAACGTGTGTACCGCGCAGGCATTGCTGGCGGTGATGGCGGGGTTTTATGCGGTTTTCCATGGCCCCATGGGGCTCAAGGCCATCGCGCAACGCATCCATCTCAAGACGGTGCGGCTGGCCGAAGGGCTGACGGCTGCGGGCTATGAGGTTGGCCCGGAGGCGTTTTTCGACACGGTGGTGGTCGAGGTCGGGCTGCTTCAGCGCGGCATTCTGGCGGCGGCGGTGCGCGAGGGCATCAACCTACGGCGCGTCGGCAAGACGAAGATCGGCATTACAATCGACGAGACGGTACGCCCCAAGCAGATCGAAGCGGTGTGGCGCGCCTTTGGGCTGGTGCGCGATTATGGCGAGGAGCCAAGCGCCTACCGTCTGCCCGAGGCGCTGATTCGGACCAGCAATTACCTCACCCATGAGGTGTTTCAGATGAACCGGGCCGAGACCGAGATGATGCGTTACATGCGCCGTCTGGCGGACCGCGATCTGGCGCTGGATCGGGCGATGATCCCGCTTGGGTCCTGCACGATGAAGCTGAACGCGGCGGCCGAGATGATGCCGGTCAGCTGGAAGGAGTTCGCCGGACTGCATCCCTATGCGCCGGTCGATCAGGCGGCGGGTTACGGCGAGATGATCGCGGATCTGTCGGCGAAGCTGTGCACGATCACCGGTTACGATGCGTTTTCCATGCAGCCCAATTCCGGGGCGCAGGGGGAATATGCCGGGCTGTTGACCATCGCGGCATGGCAGGCGGCGCGCGGCGAGGGGCAGCGCAATGTCTGCCTGATCCCGGTGAACGCGCATGGCACCAACCCCGCGTCGGCGCAGATGGTCGGCTGGAAGGTTGTGCCGGTGGCCTGCGATGCCAAGGGATCCATCGATCTTGAGGATTTCCGCGCCAAGGCGGAAAAGCATTCGGACGCGCTGGCGGCCTGCATGATCACCTATCCATCGACGCATGGCGTGTTCGAGGAGACGGTGCGCGAGGTCTGCGAGATCACCCACCGGCATGGCGGGCAGGTCTATATCGACGGGGCCAACATGAACGCCATGGTGGGGCTGTCGCGGCCCGGCGATCTTGGCGGGGATGTGTCTCACCTCAACCTGCACAAGACCTTCTGCATTCCGCATGGCGGCGGAGGCCCCGGCATGGGCCCGATCGGGGTGAAATCGCATCTGGTGCCGCATCTTCCGGGCGATCCGGTGACCGGAGAGGGTGCCGTGTCGGCGGCCGCCTTTGGCTCGCCGTCGCTGCTGCCGATCTCGTGGGGGTATATCCTGATGAGCGGCGGCGAGGGGCTGACGCAATCGACGCGGGCCGCGATCCTCAGTGCCAACTACATCGCGGCGCGGCTGAGCGGGGCCTATGAGATCCTGTATACCGCTGAATCGGGCCGGGTGGCGCATGAATGCATTCTGGATGTGCGGCCCTTTGAAAAAAGCGCCGGGGTCACGGTCGAGGATATTGCCAAGCGGTTGATCGACTGCGGGTTCCATGCGCCGACGATGAGCTGGCCGGTGGCGGGAACGCTGATGGTGGAGCCGACGGAAAGCGAGACCAAGGCCGAGCTGGACCGGTTTTGCGATGCGATGCTGGCGATCCGCGAGGAGATCCGGGCCATCGAAAGCGGCGACATGGCAGTGGAGCAGAGCGCGCTGCGTCATGCGCCGCATACGATGGAGGATCTGGTGCGCGATTGGGATCGCCCCTACTCGCGCGAACAGGGGTGTTTCCCGCCGGGGGCGTTCCGGGTCGACAAGTACTGGCCGCCGGTGAACCGGGTGGACAATGCCTATGGCGATCGCAACCTTGTCTGTACCTGCCCGCCGATGAGTGCCTATGCCGAGGCGGCGGAGTAAGGGCAAGCGCTCCGACAGCCTGAGCGGTTGCGACAGCGAGGGGCCAGCCCCTCGCGCTCCCCGGAGTTTAGGGGCAAGATGAAGGAGGGGCGCGGGTTTCTGCGCCCCTCTTTCGTTTCAGGTGACGACGCGCAGGGTGAGGTTGATGCGCCCACCCTTCGGCAGCAGCGTCGAGGAGCCGAAGCGGATGCGGTCGACGCCGTGGTATTTCAGCCGGGCCTCGCCGCCCATGACAACGACATCGCCGGAGTGCAGCCACAGCGATTGTGTCGTGCCTCCGCGCTCGGTGTTGCCCATGCGGAACAGGCCGTCGTCGCCCAGCGAGATCGACAGGACGGGGGCAGAGAAATCGGCTTCGTCCTTGTCCTGGTGCAGGCCCATGCGGGCGCCTTCGCCGTACCAGTTGATCAGGCAGCAATCGGGCGGGCGCGGGAAATTGGCGAGCTCTTGCCAGATGTGCAGGATGCTGTCCGGGATCGGCGGCCAGTCCGTGCCGTCGGGGTGGCGCGGCTCGTAGCGGTAACCGCGGCGGTCGGTGACCCAACCGAAGCGCCCTGCCGAGGACATGCGCACCGACATCGCCTGTCCGCGCGGTGTCACCGGCTGGTACAGCGGCGCGGCGCGCAGGCAGGCGCGCAGATCCTCTGCCAGTGCCTCTTGTTCGGGGCGGCCCAGATGGCCCGGATAGATGTGAAAGCCGCGGATGGTCAGTGGATCACTCATGCGCCCATTCCTTTCGCAATCGTTGCGCCGGGGCAAAGAAAATCCCCACATTTGCCGAAATCCGGCGGGACGCGACGCTTGCAGGCTCCAAACCCCCTCCTTATATACACGCGGAAGCCGCGAGGCCCCGGCCAAACGGTTCATCATCTAGCGGGGCTCTGATGCCGTAATCGGGTCATGCTCCTCGCGTCATCGCCTTGAATTGGAAAGGGATCGAACATGGGTAAAGTCATAGGTATCGACCTTGGCACCACCAACTCCTGCGTCGCCATCATGGACGGCAGTCAGGCCCGAGTCATCGAGAACGCGGAAGGTGCCCGTACCACGCCGTCGATCGTCGCCTTCACCGACGACGAGCGGCTTGTCGGCCAGCCGGCCAAGCGCCAGGCGGTCACCAACCCCGAAGCCACCATCTTTGCGGTCAAGCGCCTGATCGGGCGCCGGACCACCGACGCCGAAGTCACCAAGGATCAGGGCATCGTTCCCTATGCCATCGTCGATGGCGGCAATGGCGACGCCTGGGTTGAGGCCAAGGGCAACAAGTATTCGCCCAGCCAGATTTCGGCGTTCATCCTTGGCAAGATGAAGGAAACCGCCGAGTCCTATCTTGGCGAAGAAGTCACGCAGGCGGTCATCACCGTTCCGGCGTATTTCAACGACGCCCAGCGTCAGGCCACCAAGGACGCCGGCAAGATCGCCGGTCTTGAGGTGCTGCGCATCATCAACGAGCCGACCGCTGCAGCACTGGCCTATGGTCTCGACAAGAAAGAATCGAAAACCATCGCGGTTTATGACCTTGGCGGCGGTACTTTCGACGTGACGATTCTTGAAATCGACGACGGCCTGTTCGAAGTGAAATCGACCAACGGGGACACGTTCCTTGGCGGTGAAGATTTCGACATGCGCATCGTCAACTACCTCGCCGACGAGTTCAAGAAAGAGCATCAGGTCGACCTGACCAAGGACAAGATGGCCCTTCAGCGCCTGAAAGAGGCGGCGGAAAAGGCCAAGATCGAACTGTCCTCGTCCAGCCAGACCGAAATCAACCAGCCGTTCATTTCGATGGGCGCTGGCGGCCAGCCGCTGCACATGGTGATGAAGCTGACCCGCTCCAAGCTGGAACAGCTTGTCGGTGATCTGATCAAGAACTCTCTGAAGCCCTGCGCCGCTGCCCTCAAGGACGCCGGTCTTGGCAAGGAAGAGATCGACGAGGTGGTTCTGGTCGGTGGTATGACCCGGATGCCGAAGGTCGTCGAAGAGGTGACCAAGTTCTTCGGCAAGGAGCCGCACAAGGGCGTGAACCCGGATGAAGTGGTCGCCATGGGCGCCGCGATTCAGGCTGGCGTGCTTCAGGGCGACGTCAAGGACGTGGTTCTGCTGGACGTGACCCCGCTGAGCCTTGGCATCGAAACGCTGGGTGGCGTGTTTACCCGCCTGATCGACCGCAACACCACGATCCCGACCAAGAAGTCGCAGATCTTCTCGACCGCTGAGGACAACCAAGGCGCCGTGACGATCCGTGTCTTCCAGGGTGAACGCGAGATGGCGTCCGACAACAAGATGCTGGGCCAGTTCAACCTTGAGAACATCCCGCCCGCTCCGCGCGGCATGCCCCAGATCGAGGTGACCTTTGACATCGACGCCAACGGCATCGTGTCGGTCGGCGCCAAGGATAAGGGCACCGGCAAAGAGCAGCAGATCACCATCCAGGCATCGGGTGGTCTGTCGGACGCTGACATCGACAAGATGGTCAAGGACGCCGAGGCCAACGCCGAGAAGGACAAGGAGCGTCGCGAGCTGGTCGAAGCCCGGAACCAGGCGGAAAGCCTGATCCATTCGACTGAGAAATCGGTCGAAGAGCATGGCGACAAGGTCGACCCGACCACCGTCGAGGCGATCGAGCTGGCGATTGCGGCCCTCAAGGACGATCTCGAGAAAGAGGACGTCAAGGCCGACAAGCTCAAGTCCGGCATCCAGAACGTCACCGAGGTTGCGATGCGCCTTGGCGAGGCGATCTACAAGGCGCAGGCCGAAGAGGGTGAGCAGGAAGAGCCGCGAGCGGCGAAATCCGGTGGCGAGGATGACGACACCATCGTCGATGCCGATTTCGAAGATCTCGGCGACGACAAGCGGAGCTGAGCCAGCTCCCGGAACAGATCGGGGGCCGGTCCGGATACCGGGCCGGCCCTCTTCCGTTTCGGAGCAAAAGGAGGACATGAATGTCCAAGCGTGATTATTACGACCTGCTCGGCCTCGCCAAAGGGGCCTCTGCGGACGAAATCAAGAAGGGCTATCGCAAGAAGGCGAAGGAACTTCACCCGGACCGGAACGCCGACAATCCCGACGCGGAAGCCCAGTTCAAGGAAATCAACGAAGCCTATGATGTGCTGAAGGACGCCGACAAGAAGGCGGCCTATGATCGCTATGGCCATGCCGCGTTCGAAGGCGGTATGGGCGGCGGCGGCGGGCGTCCGGGTGGCGGCTTCCACGGACAGGGCGATTTCGCCTCGGCCTTTTCGGATGTGTTCGACGATCTGTTCGGCGACATGATGGGCGGGCGCGGCGGCGGCGGTGGGCGTCAACGCGCCTCGCGCGGGGCCGATCTGCGCTACAACCTGCGCGTGACGCTGGAAGACGCCTTCACGGGGCTGCAAAAGACGATCAACGTTCCGACCTCGGTTCAATGCGGCGAATGCCACGGATCCGGCGCGGAAGGCGGCGCCGAGCCGACCACCTGCCCGACCTGTTCGGGCATGGGCAAGGTGCGGGCAACGCAAGGCTTCTTCACCGTCGAGCGCACCTGTCCGACCTGTTCGGGCCTTGGCCAGATCGTCAAGAACCCCTGCAAGAAATGCGGCGGTGCCGGCACACAGCGCCGGGAACGCGCGCTTTCAGTGAACATTCCCGCCGGGGTCGAGACCGGCACCCGCATCCGCCTTGCCGGTGAGGGTGAAGCGGGGATGCGCGGTGGCCCTCCGGGCGATCTGTACATCTTCATCGAGGTGAAACAGCACGAGATCTTCGAACGGGAAGGCCTTGAGCTGCATTGTCGCGTGCCGGTCAGCATGGCGGCGGCGGCGCTTGGCGGCGACATCGAGGTGCCGACCATCGACGGCGGGCGCTCGCGCGTCAAGATCCCGGCGGGCAGCCAGTCGGGCCGTCAGATGCGCCTGCGTGGCAAGGGCATGCCCGCGCTGCGTGGCGGCGCGGCCGGGGATATGTTCATCGAGCTTGCGGTGGAAACGCCGGTCAACCTGACCTCGCGGCAAAAAGAGCTGCTGCGCGAATTCGAAGACTTGTCCGAAGACAACAACCCGGAATCCCACAGCTTTTTCTCTTCGGTAAAAAGCTTCTGGGAATCGATGAAGGGCTGATCGCACGCACGCCCCCGACCGGCACACCGATCAGAGGCTGCCTTGGGGCAGAGTGACCCATTCACATGGAACACAATGCGAGGGCTCGGGGTTCATCCCCCGAGCCCTTTGCTTTTCGAGAGACCTTTCATGTTCGACTGGATCACCACCCTCATCGAGTCCATGGGCGCGCTTGGCGTCGCCTTGCTGATGTTCCTCGAGAACGTCTTTCCGCCGATTCCATCCGAGTTGATCATGCCGCTTGCGGGGTTCAACGCCGCGCGAGGCACCATGTCGCTGCCGCTGGTGATCGCGGCGGGCAGCGCGGGGTCCTTGGCCGGGGCCTATCTGTGGTACTGGATCGGGCGGCGGATCGGCTACGAACGGCTGTGCCGCCTGTCCGAGGCGCATGGCCGCTGGCTGTCGGTCTCGCCGAAGGAATTCGATCAGGCGAACCACTGGTTTTCCCGCCATGGCGGCAGCGCGGTGTTGATCGGGCGGTTGATCCCCACGGTGCGGACCTTCATCTCGGTGCCGGCCGGGGTGCGGCGGATGCATCGCGGCTGGTTCATCGGCCTGAGCGCCGTGGGCACCGTGGCCTGGACCACGGCTCTGACCCTTGCGGGCTATTGGCTGGAAGGCGGCTATGACGCGGTGTCGCAATGGCTTGATCCGATTTCGACGCTGGTCGTCGCCGGGCTGATCGGCACCTACCTGTGGCGCGTTGCGACCTACAACCGGCGCATCGAAAAGCGCGAAGAGACGCAGGACGGTTAACCCTTCGCTAACCAAGGGCAGGCACTCTGGCAGCATGACCAGAGGACCGCATTTCTCCGATTCCCAAGCCGCGCTGTTCGACCATGACGAGGCGCAGGCAACATCCATCCCGCGGGGCGGCGCGCTGCCCTCGTATATCAAGGATCACCGCGCCCGATTGCGCGAGCGTTTCATGATCGGCGGTGCCGATGCACTGCCCGATTACGAATTGCTCGAACTGGTGCTGTTCCGCGCCATTCCGCGCCGCGACGTCAAGCCTCTGGCACGACAGCTGCTAGAAACCTTTGGCGATTTCAACGGGGTGGTGTCGGCCCCGGCGGCGCGGTTGCGACAGGTCAATGGCGTGGGCGAGGCCGTGGCGACCGAGCTGAAGATCGTCGAGGCGGCGGCGCACCGGCTGGCGCGCTCGAAGGTGCTTCAGCGCCAGATCGTCAGTTCGTGGGATGCGCTGATCGATTATTGCCAGACCACCATGGCGCATGGCGATATCGAACAGTTCCGCATCCTGTTCCTTGACCGCAAGAATGTGCTGATCGCCGACGAACGGCAGGCCCGCGGAACCATCGATCACGTTCCGGTCTACCCGCGCGAGGTGGTGAAACGCGCGCTAGAGTTGAACGCCAGCGCCATCATTCTGGTGCACAATCACCCATCGGGCGATCCGACCCCAAGTCAGGCCGATATCGAAATGACCGCGCAAATCCAGCTCGCCGCCGATGCGCTGGGGATCACGCTGCACGACCATCTTGTCATCGGAAAATCGCGCGAGCTGAGCTTTCGCTCCGAAGGGCTGCTTTAACGCAGCCAGACCTCGACCCGCCGGTTCACCTGACGCCCCCAGACGGTGTCGTCGCAGGCCATTGGCATGGCCTCGCCAAACGCCTCGGTGGCAATGTCGATGCGCGACAGATCGGCGGCCTCGGCGGCGGCTTCGACCGCAAGACGCACCGCCTGCGCCCGCTTCGACGCAATGTCCAGATTGCTGGACGCCGGCCCCTGCCCGTCTGAAAACCCCACGAACATCAGTCGTCGCCCGTCGTATTCCCCAAGCTCGAGCGAGCGCGCCAGTTGCTGCACATTCGAGCGCGACTGCGCATCCAGCCGCACCGAGCCCGGTTCGAACCGGAACGACGTGGTCAGACGCCGCATCGGAGACAACACCCCGACCATTCGCTTCAACCCCGCCAGCCCCTCTGGCCCATCGGCCACGCTTACCGCGTTGGCCAGCCGGTCGCCCTGTTGCGACAGCGGCAGCTCTTCGGGCGATTGATCGACAAATCCGGCGCGGCGAATGACGATCTGCGCCGGGGCGCTGCGGGTGAAGGTCAGGAATTCGCGCGCCAGCGCCGGCAGCCGCCGCGCCGGCATGTACAGGAACATCGGCGCGGTCAGCGGGTAATCTTCGGTCTTGATGGCGGCGCGCTGCCCGCGCAGGTGAAAACCGCAGCTGCCCGACAGGTACAGCGCCTTGCTGTTGCCCGGCTCGGAGGCACTGGCCAGCCCGAGGCCAAAAGGGTCATTCGTCACCGCCGCCGCCAGCGCCGCGTTGCTGTCATGCCGGACAATCTCGCCGCCAAGAGTCAGCTGCGAGGGCCGCAGCAAGCGGTCTTCGATGCTTTGGGTCAGCCCGCTGTCTTCGCCGCGCAGATGCAGCACCACGGGCGCGTCGGGCCCGCCAAGCGCCTGCCAGTTGGTCAGCTTGCCCGACAGCATCGCCGCCAGATCGGACAGCGACAGCGAATTCACCGGATTGCCCGGTGACACCACCGGGATCAGCGCATCCAGCGCCAGCACGCGGCTGCGGTTGTGATCGGTCAAATCGCCCAACCCGCCCGCCTGCGCAGCCCGCCGTTCTTCCGGGCGAATCTCGCGCAGGGCCATCACCACATCGGCCTCGTCGGCAAGCAGTTCGGCAAACCCGGCGTCGGTGCTGCCGACGCGAAAGTCAAAGCGCCCGACAATCCTGTCTTTTTCGGGATCTCTCAGCACGTAGGTGAACCGATCTGCGCCGCTCGTCTCGCGCGTGGCGGTCAGCCCATCGCGTTGGGCAAAGGCTTCGAGCAGCGCGGGCATCAGCACGCTGCCGATCGAAGAAGAGCCGGACACCCGCATTTCCGCCACGAAATCGGTCAGCGACGGGCAGCCGACGCCGTCGCACAGCACGCCCGAGGCATCGACAGTCAGCTCTCCGAAACGTGTCATCATCCGGTAGAATTCGCCGTCGAACCCCAGCAGGTCGCCGGTGATCTCGATGCCGCCGTCGCGGGACCGCAGCATGATGTCCTGCGCCGAAGCGCCCCCTGCCAAAACGCAGAGTGCGGCGAGGACCGCCGCACGCAAACCTGTCATCGGATCGTCTCTTGCCCCTTGGGCGGCGCTTGGCGCGCCACCTGTTATCTGGCTGCGATCTTCAGGTCTTCGACGGCGTTTTTCAACACCAGAAATCCGCTTGCATCGTCGCAGCCCGGCATGTCGAGCCTCAGCTCACGCCGCTTGAGCGGCAGCAGGTTATGGTATTCCAGCGTCTGCGCCGCGATTTCTCGACCGCAATTGGCTGGCGTCACCTCGGCCTCGATGGTCAGTTCGACCGTCCCCTCCCTGCGAACAGTGCCGACCGGAAAGCTGTAGATCTCTGCAACCTGGGCCCCGGGCGCGGCGGAATTGCCGAGCAGGTTCAGAAACCCGCCCTCGCCCCTTGCCGTGCGGCTCATCTCGCCGTCCCTGGCCGCCGAGATGTGCCCTTCGCTGAAATACGTCGCGCCGAATTCGCGTGCGTGCAGCGAAAGGCCGCTGTCGCCGGTCCATTGCAGCACGACGCGGTCGTAGAACGGCAGGGCCGGCACATCGGTGCGCACGCTCGCCGTGGCCCCTCCGTCAAAGGTCGCCACGAACAGCGCGTCTTCCGACAGCGCGGGCACGTTGACCTGCAGCGTGCCATCCGGGGCGGTGATCTCGGTGAAGGTCAGGCCGCGGTGATCAAAGGTCACCCGCTCGGATCCGTAGCAGGGGGCCGTCAGGCTGAGCGCAACAACCGCCCCGGCGCGGGGCGCGGCACTGAGCGACACGGCGCAATCAACGATCTCGGCTTTTGCAGCAAGCGGTAGCGAAGAGATGACCTCCTCCCGGATCGCCGCAAGAGTCACCGATTCGGGCAGGCGCTCAAGGTTGGCGGCCTGCGTCGACAGGTGCCGCCGCATGGCAGAAGAGGTGTCGACGATGCTGCGTGCATCGATATCCGCGGTTGAAATTTCGGGCGCGGCTTTAACGGTGCCATATTGCATCACGTGGCCGATACTCAATGCGACGCCCACCGTTGCAACGCCAAGAAGAACTGTCTTGAGATGTGCCATTCTGGCTCCTCACTCACTACCCACTTCAATACATTAATTAATAATGTGTCAAACAAAGCGGCAAAGATCGGGCAGCAACAGGGAGTCACCGTGTCAAAGCTGCGGCAGGCTCGACCTGACACCGCGGCGTTTCGGTCCATCCTCCCGCTGGCAGGGCCTTGGACAGGCGCCTGTTTCTGCCACCGACACGGCAGGCTGACATCAGCGCCTCCATCAAATCCGCCCTGCCCAAGGTCGTCAACGATGCGGCGTTGTCGACACTGGCGCTGTCGTCGCTCCAGAACGATCCATTCTGGGCGATGCTCACGCTGCTGATCTCCCCGAGCAGCAGCGTCAGGTTGGGAATCGGCCGAGGCCCTCAGCAGATCGCCACTGGTTTGCGCCACGCCTTCGACATCCACTGCATCGTTGCCAAAGCCGTTCTCGATGTGGACGGCGTCATCGCTGAACCCGCCCCAGAGCTAGTCGCCTCCCGCCCCGCCATAGAGCGCATCGTTGTCATAAGAGCCGCGCATCTAGTCGTTGCCGTCGCCGCCGAGCAGGTTGTCATCGCCCGCGCCTTCGTCCAGCACATCGCCCGGGATGCCACGCAGGGGCCCCCGCCAGCCGACTCGGCCTGCCAGCGACGCAAGCCAGATCCGCGCTACGGCGCCCCGCAGGCTGCAACGTCCGGGGGCAGAACGCAGGGTGCGACCCTTCCCCCGGAGCGCGCCTTTCCAGTCTGCCCATTCCGCAACAATTTCCCGGCCCCGTGCCCGAACAAAGAGCAGCACATGCGTTGTTGTCTTGCGGCCCGGACACCCGGACTTTCTGCGGTGATCGCAGAAGCAAAGATCTATCGCAGACCCAACAATCACCGGCGCGACCTGAAAGGGATGCCCATGCTCAACGTTCGACAAATCGAGGCTTTCAAGGCGGTTATCGAAACCGGCACCGTCAGCCGCGCCGCGTCGCGCCTGTGCGTTTCGCAACCTGCCATCAGCAAGCTGCTCCAGCATCTGGAACAGGATACCGGGCTGTCGCTGTTCGAGCGTAGCCCGGGCCGCATCCGCCCCACCGGCGACGCGCTCTTGCTGTTCGAAGAGATCACCCGCCTGTACCGCGGGCTTGACCGGCTGGAAACCGCGGCCTCTGACATCCGCAACATGAAAGGCATGCTGCTGTCGGTCGGGGTCATGCCAGCGCTGTCGACCGGGTTCATTCAGGATCTGATCGTCGAATACCAAGCCAGCAACCGCGCCGCACGGGTGGCGTTGCACGCGCGCAGCACGCTCAAGATCGCGGATATGCTGATTTCGGGCGGGCTTGATATCGGGGTGTCCACGCACCCGCTCGACAACCCCGAGATCGAGCATATCGCGCTGGATCGTCGCCCCTATGTCTGCGTCATGCCGCATGGGCATCGCCTTGCAAAGCTAGCGGCGCTGACGCCCCGGGATCTGCAAGGCGAGCGCTTCATCAACTTCACCCCGACATCGGATCTGCGGGCCCAGATGGACGATATCTTTGCCCATGCCGGTGTGCAGCGCGACATCGTCACCGAAGCGTCGATGGCTCCGAGCATCTGTGCCATGGTGGTGCGGGGCACCGGGGTTGCGCTGCTTAATCCATTGTATCTTGGCGCGTTTACCGAATTGCTGACCTGCCGGCCGTTTTCGCCCACCGTCAGTTCCGAAGTGCGGCTGCTGTTGCCGCGCCACCGGCCGCGCAGCTCGCAGGTTCGCCGCTTCATCGAACAGGCCCGCGCCCATGCCGAAAGCCTCGGGCCTGCGCTGGGGCGGCCAACCCATGACAGCACGGCCATGCCCGCCCATTCCTGACCCTTCGCACCGCAGCACATCACCAAGGCCCCCATTCGGCGGGGGCCTTTTTCGCGTTGCCGCGCCCGCCCCATAACCTGAGGCAGGTGGACACGCAGAATTTGGAATTTGACCCTGTCGGTCGGCGCGGCGCAACCTGATCGCAACAGAACCCCTTGAAAACATTGATCCGAAGGCGCGCTGAACCCGCCCTGCGGACACAGGAGAGCCTTGGCTTGCTGCTCACCCAATTCATCATCCGCCGCCTGATCTTTTCCGCGATTTTGCTGTTTGGCGTTAGCGTCATCGTGTTTGCGCTGGTCAATGCGGTGGGCAACCCGATCGAAATCCTGCTGGCCGAACGTCCCGGCATCAGCCAGCAGGCCATCGACCAGATGACCGCCTATTACGGCCTCGATCAGCCGGCGACGACCCGCTACCTGATCTGGGCGGGCAACCTGCTTCGGGGCGAATTCGGCACCTCGATCATCTATAACCAACCCGTGTGGCAGATGCTGACCACATGGGGGCTGGAAACGCTGAAAATTCAGGTTCCCGGCATCCTCATCGCGCTGGTGATTGCCACGGTGATGGCGGTCACGGCGGCGATGCGGCAATACACCAAGGTGGATTTTGGTGTCATGGCCAGCGCCATGCTGGGCCAGTCGCTGCCGGGGTTCTTTGTCGGCATCCTGCTGATTCTGGTGTTTTCCTACAGCTTGGGGATCTTTCCATCCTACGGCGCCTATTCGATGCGCAGCCCGCTGTGGGGCAGCCCGCTGCTTGACGCGCTGTGGCACATGGTGCTGCCGGTGGCGATGCTGACCTTCTTCAACACCGCCGCGCTGACGCTGTTGATGCGCTCCAACCTCGTGGACATCCTGCGCCATGATTTCATCACTGCAGCGCGCGCCAGTGGCCTGCCCGAGCGGCGCATCATCTACGGCCACGCGCTGCGCAACGCGCTGATCCCGGTGCTGACCTATCTATCGCTGCTGTTCGGGCTGATGCTGGGAACTGCCCCGGTGACCGAGGCAGTGTTTACATGGCCCGGCGTCGGTTACCTGTACATCAACGCGATCCAGCAACTGGATTATCCGGTGATCCTAGGGGTCACCATGGCGATTTCGGTGATGCTCGTGTTCGTCACGCTGCTGACGGACATCGCCTATGTGCTCATCGACCCCCGTATCAGACTGGACTGACGTCATGGCATCGACCGACCCTTTCCCCGCCCCGGCGGAGGCGAAACCGCGCGACAAGGTCCGCCCTCGCGGCATGTGGGCTCAGGGCTGGGGGCGCTTTCGGCGCAACCGCAGCGGCATGCTGGGCCTTGCGCTGGTAAGCTTCGTGGTGCTGGTGGCGATCCTGTCGCCGCTGATCGCGCCCTATGCTGCGGATGATCAATCCGCGATGCTCAGCTTCGGCTCGCGGGCCGGGCCCAGCCTTGCGCATCCGTTTGGCACGGACCGGATGGGCTATGACGTGTTCACCCGCATCGTCTATGGCGCGCCGACGGCGCTGGCGGTGGGGCTGGGCACAATGCTGGTGGCGTCGGTTCTGGGTCTGCTGGTGGGGGGCATCAGCGGCTATGTCGGTGGCTGGGCGGACGAGGTGATGATGCGCGTCACCGAATTCTTTCTGGTGCTGCCGGTGTTCGTGGTGATCCTTGCGGTGGTGCGCCTGTTCGGGGTGATCGTCGTCGGCACCCCGCTCGAAGACATCCCTTATCTCAACCTGACCACCATCGTGGTGCTGCTGGGCCTGTTCGGCTGGCCACCCATCGCCCGTATCGCGCGGGCCGAGTTCATGCGCCTGAAATCCATGGAATTCGTCGAGGCCGCCCGCTGCATCGGCGCCACCCGCACCGATATCCTGCTGCGCCACATCCTGCCCAACGCCATGCCGTCGCTGGTGGTGATCATCGCGCTGGGGATCGGCTCGGCCATCCTGTCCGAAGCGATGGTCAGCTTCCTTGGCTTTGGCGATCCCGAAGCGATCAGCTGGGGCCAGCTTCTGTATTTCAACTACGAGCAGCTCAAGGTGTCGCCCTGGGCCTCGATCGCCCCGAGCACCGCGATCTTTGTCACCGTGCTGGGTTTCAACCTTCTTGCAGATGGGCTGTCCGATGCTTTCAACCCCCGTGTCAAATGATCCCGAAGCCCTGCTGGATGTGCGCGGCCTGTCGGTCGCTTTCGGTCACGTGCCGGTGGTGATGGGCGTCGATCTGAGCGTCGGAGCGCAGGAAACCCTGTGCCTTGTCGGCGAATCCGGCTCGGGCAAATCGGTGACATCGCTGTCGCTGATGGGGCTTGCCCCCTCGGGCGCACAGATCACCGGCGGGCGGGTGATGTTCGAAGGCGCCGAGCTGACCGCGATGTCCACCGCCCAACTGGGCAAGCTACGCGGGCGGCGCATGGCGATGGTGTTCCAGAACCCGGCGCATTCGCTCAACCCGATCCTGACCATCGGCAAGCAACTGGGCGAGATCTATGCATGGCACAGCGGCGCGGGCCGGGGCGAAACCCGCGACCGGGTCAGCCACCTGCTGCGGCAGGTCGGCATCACTGACGCCAGCAGCCGGCTGGGACAGTTCCCGCACGAGCTGTCGGGCGGCATGAAACAACGGGTCTGCATCGCGCGCGCGCTGCTCTGCGATCCGGCGCTGATCCTTGCCGATGAACCGACCACCAACCTCGATGTGACGATTCAGGCGCAGATCCTCGATCTTCTGGACGAGATCAAGGAGACCTTCCGCACCTCGATTCTGCTGGTGACCCATGACATGGGCGTGGTGGCGCGCATGGCCGACCGGATTTCGGTGATGTACGCCGGGCGCATCTGCGAAAGCGGCACGGTGCGGGCGGTGTTTCGCGACCCCCAGCACCCCTATACCCGCGCCCTGCTGGGCAGCACGCCGCGCATCGACACCCGCTATGCGCCCGGTTCGCGCGACCTGCCCGCCATCGGTGGCCGCCCGCCCAACCCCGCCCAGCGCCCCGGCGGCTGCCAGTTTCACCCTCGCTGTGCCGAGGCCATGCCCGATTGCGCCGCGAGGCTGCCAAGGATGAGTGCCAGCGGGCCGGGCCATGCGGTCAGCTGCCTGCGCCGCGGCTCGCAGATCGAAGAGGATGCCGCATGACCGCCCCCGATCTGCTTGAAGTGAGTGGCCTGCAAAAGCTCTATCCGATCAGCAGGCGCGGGCTGTTTCGGCGGCGGCAAATCGGGGTGATCCGCGCCGTCGATGACGTTTCCTTCAGCGTGGCGCGCGGCCAGACACTGGGCCTTGTGGGGGAATCCGGCTGCGGCAAATCCACCACCGCGCGCTCGATCCTTGCCTTGATCAGCGCCAGCGGCGGGCAGGTCCGATTGGGCGGGAAGGATCTTCTCGGGCCGCTCGGCGGGGCGGACCGTAAGGCCGAACTGGCGATGCGGCGGCGCGCGCAATATGTGTTCCAAGATCCGTACCTGTCGCTCAACCCGCGCTGGACCATCGCCCAGACCCTGACCGAACCGCTGCGGGTGCATCAGCTGCTTCCGCAGCCCGCATGGCGCGCGCGGGTGATCGAACTGCTCGACCTCGTCGGGCTGGAACCCCACCACGCCGACCGCTACCCACATGAGTTTTCCGGCGGGCAGCGCCAGCGCGTCGGCATCGCGCGCGCGCTGGCGGTCGACCCCGAATTGCTGATCCTTGATGAACCCGTGTCCTCGCTGGATGTGTCGGTGCGCGCGCAGATCCTGAACCTTCTGGCGCAGCTTCAGGCCGAACTGGGGCTGACCTACCTGTTCATCTCGCATGACCTCAGCTCGGTGCGGTTTCTCAGCAGCCGCGTTGCGGTGATGTACCTCGGCAAGATCGTGGAAATTGCCGATGTCGATGCGCTGTTCGACGCCCCGCGCCACCCGTACAGCCGCGCGCTGCTCAGCGCGATTCCGGTGCCGGACCCGGATCGGCCCTCGGCCCGCAACACGCTGCTGGGCGAGATCCCGAGCGCCATGACCATGCCCGCCGCCTGCCGGTTTCACACCCGCTGCCCGCAGGCCAGCGCCATCTGCAAGACCCATGAACCCGAGATGACCACAACCCCGGCGGGGCGGAAGCTGGCCTGCCATCACCCGCTGGGCTGACCGTACCAGATGATAAAAACAACAGGGAAAACAGTACCATGAACGTCAATCAGACAAGACGAAATTTCCTCAAGACCTCGGGTGTGGCCGCCGCCGCGCTGGCAGGGTCGGCGCCGGGCATAACCCGCGCCGCCGAGCCGTTCTTCAAGATGTACATGATGATCCCCAACAACCAGCCCGCCCGGATGATCTGGGGCACGCTGGCGGCGCAGCAGATTTCCAAGCTGGGGATCGACGTGCAATCGAGCTACGTACCATGGTCGGTGATCACCCCGCGCCGCACCAATGGCAAGGGCAAACCCCATCCCGAGGGCGGCTGGGATGCCTATCTGGAGCGCTACTATTACAACTCGATCACGCCGCTACCGAACAACCTGTTCTCGTCCACCGCCTTTCCGCCCAGCGGGCAGAATTACTATTACGTCGACGATGCCCAGATCGACGAGGCGCTGGCCGATTACGCCGCCGCCCGCGACGAAGCCGCGCGGATGGACGCGATCAAGCGCTTTGAAAAACGCTGGTACGACATCCAGCCAATGACCATCCTGTTCTATCCCGAAGACGTCATCGCCACGAACCCCAAGCTGTCGGGCTTTTCCGGCACCACCTTCAACCCGGTGTTCTTCCCCGATCCGGAAAACTGGATCATCGAAGACGGCGGCGACGATGCCAGCGCCGCCTTTGCGTCGTGGCAGCCGCCTCAGAACCTGACGCCGATGTATACTGGCGGCTATTCCGACGCCAACGTCTTTGGCCCGCTCTACAACCGCCTGTATGAATACAAGGATTGGGACTCCAAGCAGATCATGCCGGCGCTCGCCACCGGCCACACCATGTCGGACGATGGCACCAAATGGGTGATCTCGCTGCGCGAGGGCGTGACGTGGCACAGCGGCGAGCCTTTCACCGCCGAAGACGTGGTGTTCACATGGTCGATGATCATGGACCCGGCCTATGCCTCGCCCTTCAACGCCGCCTTCACCGAGATTTTCGGCTCGCCCGATGCGTTCAGGGCCACCGGCCTGCTTGAGGTCACCGTGGAGCTGCCGAAATTCACCATCCAGTTCGAACATTGGGTGATGAATGCGATGCAGGTGATGCCCAAGCACGTGCTGCAGGGCATCGCGCCGGGCGATCTGCGCGCCCATCCGTTCAACACGTGGAACAGCGCGTACGAGGTCGCCCTGTCGGATGGATCGGCCTACACCGCCAAGGGCGGCGTCGGCACCGGCCCGTGGGTCTGCGAAGGTCAGGACCAGATGCGCAAGGCTTTCGTCTATACCAAGAACCCCGATTACTGGAAGGACACGCCGGGCAACGTACAGACCTATTACCTTGTGAACATTCAAGGCTCGGACGCGGTTCTCTCCGCGCTCAAATCCGGCGAGATCGACGCCCATGACCCGATGTATGACATCGGATCGCTGGTCGACACTATCGATCCGTCCTGGGGCAAGGTGAACACCTACGACAGCTACAAGTGGCAGCATGTCTGCTACAATCTCAAGCATCCGGTCTTCGGCACCGGTGTCGACACACCGCTGGGGCGCAAGGACCCAAGCCGCGCTGCCGAAGCCGCCGCCTATGTCCGGCAGGCTTTCAGCCACGCCATGCTGCGCGAACAGATCGTGTCGGAAATCGCCAGCGGCTTTGGCGCGCCGGGCACTGTGCCGATGCCCTTCACCGCACCGGAATACGATGCCGAGACGCTGAAGCCCATCGAGTACAGCCTTGAAATCGCGCGCGACTTCATGACCAAGGCCGGCTACGTCTACTGATGCCATGCCCCTGGGCGCAGCGCCGCGCCCAAGGGCCATTTGCCCGCACACCAGCTCGGAAAACGGACTACGACGATGACAAAACGAATGATGAGGCTCGGCCTGTCGATGCGCGGGCTTGGATATCACCCTGCCGCATGGCGCCACCCGGATGTGCCTGCCAACGGCGCCAGCCAGATCGAACATTACCATACGGTCGCCCGCCATGCCGAGCGCGGCAAGATCGACATGATCTTCTTTGCCGATGGTGCGGGGGTGCGGGCCAAGGACACGCCGCGCGGCTCTCTTGCGCGCCTCGGCCAGTATATCACCGACATCGAACCCACCGTGCTGCTGGCGTCGATTTCGGCGATCACCACGCATCTTGGTCTCGTGACCACCGCCTCGACCGCCTATAACGAACCTTACAATCTTGCCCGGCGCTTTGCCGGGCTGGACCTGATGAGCCATGGCCGCGCCGGGTGGAACATCGTCGCCTCGTGGTCCAACGAAGAGGCAAAGAACTTCGGCCTCGAACAGGTGCGCGATTACAACGAGCGGTATGAGCGCGCCGCAGAATGCGCCGATGTGGTCACCGGGCTCTGGGACAGCTGGGAAGACGATGCCTTCACGCTCGACAAGGACTCGGGCGTGTTCTTCGACGACACGCGGATGCACCGGCTGAACCATGAGGGCAAGCATTTCAAGGTGCGCGGCCCGCTGAACGCGCGCCCGTCGCAGCAGGGCCGTCCGATCGTGGTACAGGCGGGCAATTCACCCGCCGGGCGCGACATCGGCGCAAAACATGCCGAGGTGATCTATACCGCCTCGCGCACCGTGGAGGAGGCGCTGGAATATTACGCCGACATGCGCGAGCGGCTGGAGGCATTCGCCCGGCCCACCGATGCGCTGCGGGTGATGCCGGGCTTTCGCACCTATATCGGCCAGTCGCGCGACGAGGCGCAGGAAAAATTCGAGATGCTGCAAGGGCTGATCGACCCGGTGGTGGGGCTGTCGTTCCTTGCCGACACCTTTGGTGATCTGTCCGGCCTGCCGCTGGATGAACCGATCCCCAAAGATTACACCCCCTCGGGCGAGCGTGAAGGGCTGAGCGGCGGCGCCGACCGGCTGATCGCGCGCGCCCGTCAGGATGGCAAGACGATCCGCGAACTCTATCTGGAACAGGCGGGTCAGGCGTCGAGCAATTATGTCGGCACCGCTGCCGATATTGCCGACATCATGGAAGACTGGTTCCACAAACACGCCTGCGACGGGTTCAACCTGACGGTGCCGCACCTGCCCTGCGGCGCGGCGGATGTGGCCGATCTTCTGGTGCCCGAATTGCAGCGGCGCGGATTGTTCCGCACCGAATACGAAGGGCGTACCCTGCGCGAAAACCTTGGCCTGCCGGCGCATCGCAACCGCTACAGCGCGATGCGGGCGCGCGAAACTTCGCCCGCCTGATCTTGCTGGCCTTACCCCCCCCGCGCCCCGGCGCGGAGGGTTGCCCTGCACCCGCGACGAAAAAGAGCGGGCCCGAAGACCCGCCCAGTCGAACCGGAAGGAGGGAGCACCCCCCGGCGGGGACTCTCTAATGGCTCATCGCGATGGGCTCGTCCGACACCGAGCCGGCACCATCCTTACCGGACAGCGGGTTGGGCCGCGATTCCAGCCCCAGCCGCGCCCGCAGCGTGTCGCCAGAATACTCGCTCTGGGCTAGCCCGCGGCGGCGCAGCTCGGGCACCAGCAGATCCAGATACTCCTCTGCCCCGCCCGGCATGTAAGGCGCCATCAGGTTCCAGCCGTCGCAGGCCCCGGTTTCGAACCAGTCCTGCATGACATCGGCGATCTGTTCGACCGTTCCGCAACAAACATTGTGCCCCGACGAGATCGAGATTTCCTCGTAGACCTGCCGGATAGTCATCGGGGTCTTTGCAAGCCGCCGCTCCCATTGCTCGATGGCGCTTTTGACCCCGTTCGAATCCGGCAGCGGCAGCGGCATCAGCGCCTCAGGGTCATATCCGCTAAGATCACCGAACATCTTGGAAATCAGCTGAAGCCCGACCGCCGGGTGCACCAGCGCCTTCAGCTCGTCGAGCTTGGCCTGCGCCTCGGCTTCGGTGGCGCCGATGATCGGCATCATGCCCGGCATGATCATCACCCCGTCCGGGTCGCGCCCGGCGGCAGCAACCCGCGCCTTCATGTCGGCATAGAACTCCTGCGCGATGGCCTTGTCCTTCTGCCCGGTGTAGATGATATCCGCGATCCGCGCGCCCAGATCGCGCCCCGGCCCCGAGCCCCCGGCCTGCGCGATGACCGGATAGCCCTGCGGCGAGCGTTCGAGGTTGAGCGGCCCGCGAACCTGATAATGCGGGCCCTTGTGGTTGAGCAGATGCATGCTCTCGGGGCGGAAATAGCGCCCTTCCTCCTTGTCGCGCACAAAGGCATCGTCATCCCAGCTGTTCCAGAGCCCGGTCACCACGTCAAAGAATTCATTGGCCCTCTCGTAGCGTTCGGAATGCTCCATCAGCGCGTCACGGCTGAAATTCAGCGCCTCTTCCTCAGACCAGCCCGTCACCACGTTCCACCCGGCGCGCCCGTCGCTGATATGATCCAGCGAGGCGAATTTGCGCGCCAGGGCGTAGGGTTCATTGTAGGTGGTCGAGGCCGTACAGATCAGGCCGATGTGTTCGGTCACCGCCGACATCGCCGCCAGCAAGGTCAGCGGCTCGAACCGGTCGATATGGCCGTGGCGGCTCAGCTCTTCGGCATCCTTGTGCGGAATGCGCACCGCAGCGCCATCCGCCAGAAACATGAAATCCAGCTTTTGCGCTTCGGCCTTCTGGATGATCCGGGCATAGCCCTTGAAATCATTGGCGATCCCGGCGTTTGCGTCCGGGTGACGCCAGCCGGAATTATGCGCGCCGTTCTGCACCATGTTGATGCCGATCTTCATGCGGCGGGGGGACTTGGGCATCGTCTTCTCCTTTTTCCGGCGGCGCCGGAGGTCAGTGATCGCTTGCGGCCGGCGCAAGCGGATAATGGCAATGGCAGCCGCTGGCGGGCGCACCGCCGGCGTTGGGCGGGGCCACTTCGGCGCAGCGCCGGGGGATTTCGGACGTACCGCGCGCCATGCGGGACTCGGGCGGCAGCGTGGCGGCCACCCGAACGGTATGCGGGCAGCGGGTGTGAAAGGCGCATCCCGATGGCAGAGCAAGCGGGCTTGGGATGGAGCCTTGGAGCAGGGTCACATCGCGGGTCCGCTCGACCTCGGGGTCATCGCTGGCGACCACCGACAGCAGGCTTTCGCTATAGGGATGGCGCGGCGCGTTGCAGACCTGCCGGGCGCTGCCCTGTTCGACAAACCGCCCCAGATACATCACGCCGGTGCTGTCGGCGAAATGGCTGACCAGCGCCAGATCATGGGTGATCATCACATAGGTCAGGCCCAGCCGATCCTGAAGATCGACCAGAAGGTTGATGATCTGCGCCTGAATAGACACATCGAGCGCGCTGACCGGCTCGTCCAGCACAAGGATCTCCGGCTCCAGAATAACCGCGCGGGCGATGGCGACGCGCTGGCGCTGCCCGCCCGACAGCTCGTTGGCAAAGCGGTCCAGATGGGCGGTGCTCAGCCCGACCTGACGGATCACCCGGTCGATGCGTTCGGCCTGATCGGCCTTGTCGCGGGCGATGTCATGTACGAGCAGCGCCTCGCGCAGCACCTCGCGCACCCGCATCCGAGGGTCGATCGAGGCGCGCGGATCCTGCAACACCAGCTGCACCCGGCGGCGCAGCTTGCGCCGCTCGCGCGCGCCGAGCCCCGACAGCTTGTGCCCGGTGATGATCACCTCGCCCGAGGTCATGCCGACAAGCCCGACGATGGCACGGGCCAGCGTGCTTTTGCCCGACCCGCTTTCCCCGACGATGGCGTAGCAGCCGCCGCGCGGCACCGAAAAGCTGACGTTCTGCACCGCACGCACATAGCGCCGCGCGCTGCTGCGAAACAGCGATTTGCCGACCGGAAAGGACACGCAAAGATCGCGCACCTGCAATATGTCGCCGGGTGCCTGAACGTCATTTTCGCCCCCGCCTTCGGGCGATGTCAGCAGCGCGCCTTCGGGCGAGATCGCCGGGCGCATATGGCGCATGTCACGGGGCATCGGCACTCTCCGTTTCATCAGGGAAATGGCAGGCGGCGGCGCTGCTGCCGCGCGCGGTCAGCTCTGGCTGGTGCGTGGCACAAATCGCCCGGCCTGTGGCCCGCCCGCAGCGCGGCGCAAAGGCACAGCCTGCGGGCAACTGGCCGAGCATCGGCGGCTCGCCGGTAATCGCGGGCAGACGCCGGGTCGATCCGTCATGGCGCAGCTTGGGCGTCGATGCGGCAAGCGCGCGGGTGTAGGGATGGCGCGGGTTGCAGAACACCTCGTCCACCGGCCCGGTTTCGACGATGCGCCCGGCATAGATCACCGCCACGTCATCGGCATAGCGCGCCACCAACCCCAGATCATGGGTCACCAGCATCATCGCCATATCGCGGTCCTTCTGCATCTTGCGCAGCAGCGCAAGGATCTGCTGCTGGATGGTCACATCCAGCGCCGAGGTCGGCTCGTCCGCCAGCAGGATCTGCGGCTCTTGCGCCAGCGCGATGGCGATCACGATGCGCTGCTTCATGCCCCCGGAAAACTGATGTGGATAGGCCGAAAGGCGGCTTTCGGGGTCGGCAATCTGCACCGCGTCGAGCAGGGCGACGGAGCGGGCACGCAGCGCGCTTGCGCTCATGGGTTGGCCCGCACTGATCGCTTCGGCCAGTTGCGCCCCGATGGTCATCACCGGGTTGAGCGCGCTGGCGGCATCCTGAAACACCATGCCGATATGCTTGCGGCGCAGGGTCTGGATCTGCGGGCCGGTCAACCCGGACGCGTCTTCGCCCGCGATCCGCAGCGATCCGCCCGACACGATGGCCTGCCCGCGCGGCAGCAGCGTGCCGACGGCGCGCAGCAGCGTCGACTTGCCCGACCCGCTTTCCCCGACAACCGCCAGCGTGCGGCCCCGGCGCAGAACGAAATCGACGCCGCGCACCGCAGGAAGCTGGCCCTTGTCGGTCAGATAGGAAATCTCGAGATCGCGGCCCAGCGCGGCGGCATCGCTGACGGTACTGGCAAGCGCCCGCGCCTGCGCCGTGGTTTCGCGCGGGGCGGTTTTCCTCAGTCGCGCCAGCAGCCCCTGCCCCTTGCGCCGTTTTGCGGCGGTCGGATCATAGATGTGGCGCAGCTCTTCGCCCAGTAGATTGAAGCCCAGCGCCGACAGCGCCAGAAACAGCCCCGGAAAGCTCGCCATGTATGGATGGGTGCGAATGTAGGACCGGCTCTCGCCCAGCATCGTGCCCCATTCAGGTTCGGGCGGCTGCGTGCCCAGCCCCAGAAAGCTAAGGCCAGATGCCGTCAGCAGGGTCGAGGCGAACAGCAGGCTGCACAGCGTCACGAGAATGCCGCCCATGTTCGGCAGTACATGCCGCCCCATCACCCGCAGCGGCGAACAGCCAAGCGATACGCTGCCTTCGACGAAGGGCTCGCTCAGGGTGCTCATGGCAACCGCGCGGGTGGTGCGGATGAACACCGGGATCGACACGATGCCTACTGCGAGGATTACGTTGAAGGTGCTCGGCCCCATGATCGCGACAATCGCCAGCGCAAAGACGATATCCGGGAATGACAGCAGGATATCGACGCCGCGCATCAGCAACTGATCGAAGGTGCCGCGCAGGTAGGCCGCGGCCAGCCCCAGCGGCACCCCGATGACAAAGGCCACGGCCACCCCGCCAACCCCAATCCCCAAGGACGAGCGCGCCCCCACGAGAATGCGGCTGAACACGTCGCGCCCCAGCTGATCGGTTCCGAACCAGTGCGCGGCAGAGGGCGGCTGAAGCGTCGCCATGAAATCCTGCGCATATGGGTCAAGCGGCGCCAGCCACGGCCCCAGCAGCGCAAGGATCATCATCAGCGACACGATCGCCAGACCGATCAGCCCCTTGGGCGCGCTGGCGATGCGGCGCAGCGTTGCAAGGCGCGGGTGCTGGATCAGACGCGTCCCGGGGTGGGCGGCGATGTCACTGGTGGCAAAGGTCATGGTCATGAAGTCATCCTGTCAGGCAGCCGCGTAATCGCGGGTGCGCGGGTCCAGCCACTGGCCCAGCAGATCAGTCGCAAGGTTGATCACCACGAAGAACACCGCGAACATCAACACGCTGTACTGGATCACCGGGTAATCTCCGCTGCCGACGGCGCTGACCAACAGGCGCCCCAGCCCCGGCACGCCGAACACGGTTTCGGTGACCACCGATCCGCCAAGCATGCCACCGAACTGCACCCCCGCCACGCTGACGGCGGCGACCAGCGAATTGCGCAGCGCATGGCGCAGGATCACCACCCGTTCCGGCAGCCCTTTGGAGCGAGCGGTATCAAGGTAATCCTTGCCCATCACCTCGAGCAGATTGGCGGTGACAAGCCGGCTGAACAGCGCCGCCGGGCGGGTCGCGACCACCAGCACCGGCAGCACGTAATGGGCGGGCGTCGCCGCCCCGGCGGCGGGAAGCCAGCCAAGATTGACCGCAAACAGCCAGATGCACAGCAGGCCCAGCCAGTAGATCGGCATGGAAATTCCCGCCAGCGTCAGCACCGTGACGATGGCATCGAACCACCCGCCCTGCCGCAGCGCGCAGATCACCCCGGTGACCACGCCAAAGCCCAGCCCGATGAGCAGACCACCGATGGCGATGATCAGCGTTTTGGGCATCCGTTCGGAAATTTCCAGCACCACCGGGCGCGAGGTGCGAAAGGATGTGGCGATCTCGGGATCAACCACGCCGCGCAGGAACAGCAGATAGCGTTCGTACGGTGGCCGATCGAGCCCGAGATGATGGCGGATATCGGCGATTTCGGCATCGGTGGCCATGTTCCCCGCAAGCTGCGCCGCCGGATCGCCCGGGATCAGGTCGACAAACCAGAAGGCCAGCAGACTGACCACGAACAAGGTCGGGATGGCGGCAAGAAGACGCTTGAGGATGAACATGGCCCGCCTCCTCAGCCGCCGGCCGAGACGTGAACGTCATCGAACAGCATGGTTTCATCCGGGCGAATGGTGAAACCGGTCACGTTATCCGCGATGCCGATGGCCTGCTTCTGGTACCACAGGAAGACAAACGGCATCTCATCCCAGATGATCTTCTGGATCTCGGCGTAATCGGCCTTTTGCGCGTCGATATCGGTGCTGGCGCGGCCCTCGGCCAGCAGGCGGTCGACCCGCTCGTCGCTGAAGCCAGAGGTGTTGGCGCTGACCCCGGTGTGGAACAGCCGGTACAGGGTGAAATCGATGCCCGCCGTGGCGCGTCCGATCATCGACATATCGTAGGTGCGCTCGTCCAGCGGCACCCGGTGCGCGGCAGACCAGCTGGGCAGATCCAGGATGTTGGCCTTGGCATCAATGCCGATGGCCTGCCACTGCCCGGTCAGCGCCTGACACACCTGCGCATCCTTGATGTAACGCCCATTGGGGCAGTTGACCCGCAGTTCCAGCTTGTTGCCCGGGCCATAGCCGGCCTCGGCCAGCAGCGCCTTGGCGCGCTCTGGATCATAGGGTTTTTCGTCGAAGGTCACGCGCAGCGCGTCTTCGGTGCCGGGGCCAACCTGCCCCTGCGACGGCGTGCCAAGCCCTCCGAGAATGCCCTGCACCATGCCGGCGCGGTCGAGCGAGATATTCAGTGCCTCGCGCACCCGCTTGTCGGTCAGCGGGCCGCGCAGCACCATCTCCATCGAGATCGAGAACATGCTGTCGGGCAGGATCACCGTAGCCCCGTCAAGCGCGTTGATGGTGGGGATGGATTCCGCCGGCACCCGATCGACGATGTCGACATCGCCGGTTTCCAGCAACGCCATCCGCGATCCGTCTTCGGGCACCGCCATGAAGGTGATCTTTTCCAGCGTCGCCGGGCGTGATCCGGTGTAATCGGGGTTCGGCACAAGGCTGAACCGCTCGCCACCGATGAATTCAGCGACCATGTAGGGGCCGCTGCCCACCGGCTTGCGGCCGTATTCCGCGCCCATCTCGGCGTTGGCCTGCGTGTCGATGATCCCGGCGGCGCTGTTGGCCAGCAGCATCAGAACGTGGCCGTTCTTTTCGGCCATATTGAACACGACGGTATCTTCGCCCTGCGCAACCGCCTCGCCCAGCGAGCCGTAGAGCCCGGCGTAGATCGACCCGCTGTCAGGGTCGAGAAGCTGGTTGAACGATGCCGCTACGGCGGCTGCATCGACCGGCCTGCCGTTGCTGAACTTATGGCCGGTTTCGAAGGTCACCGAAAAGGTCATGCCGTCTTCGGACCAGCTCCAGTCGGTGGCCAGCGACGGCACGACCTGATTTTCACCGTCGATCCGGAACAGCTGCTGAAACACCAGCCCGTCAACGGCGTTGCCCACGGGCAGCGAATTCACATGCGGGTGAAAGGTGGTCGCATCCGCCCCCACGGCGATGCGCAGCTCGCCCTCGGGCGCGGCGATGGCGGCAAGCGGAAGCGCGGTGGCAAGCAAGACTGAGGCGGCAAACGAGCGGACGGACAGGGCCGGCCGACGCGTAGGGAAGATCTGGTTCATGTCATGTCCCGTTGGCAACAAATTTCTGGGCCCGCAAAGCGCAAGGCTGCGGGAGATCTGGAGGAAAATCTGCAAATCGCTGATCCGGGGTATCCTGCTCTGCGGCGGCTTTCCCGTGTAAGTGAGCCCAGCTTGCGCAACAGCCAACTTTGCTGTCAAATCATGTATGCTAGGGTTTTATTACCTCAGGTTATGGAAGCAGATGAATTACAGGCAATGCGAGATCTTTGTGACCACGCTTGAGGCCGGATCGGTCACAGCCGCCGCCCAGCGTCTGTCTCTGTCGCAACCGGCCGTCAGCAAGTCTCTGAAAATGCTTGAAGCAGAGCTGGGCGTCCGGCTTTTCAAACGTGGCGCCAAGGGGCTGAACCCGACCGATGAAGGCCGGTCTTTCTATCTTGAAGCGGCGCGGATGACCGAAAGCTTCGGCCATCTGGAAAGCTTCGCCCAAGGGCTGGCACGGCTTGAACATGCGCGCCTTGAAATCAGCTGCATTCCGGCGCTGTCAACCGGGTGGCTGCCCGGCGCAATCCGCGATTTTCTGTATGAATACAGCGACCTTTCACTGTCGTTCCGGTCGGTCAGTTCGCCCGAAACGGTGCAGCGCGTGGCGCGCGGAGAGCTCGACATCGGTATCTCGCAAGCCCGAAGCGAAGACCTGTCGGTCGACAAGACCGTGCTGTTCGATCTGCACGCCGTCTGCGTGCTGCCAACGCGCCACCGCCTCTGCCGCGAGAAACAGATCCGGCTGGACCAGCTCAGCAGCGAAAGGCTGCTGTCTCTCAGCGCTGGCGATGAAATACGCCGTAAATTCGAGGCTTCGATGCTGATGGCAGGACTGCCGCTGCGCAGCCAGATCGAGGTGGCCATCGGCGCGATGCTGTGCCGGATGGTCGCTGACGGCCACGGCATCGGCGTCGTCGACGAGGAATCCGCCAAACTGTTCGACCGCGCGGATGTGGTGGTGCGCCCGCTCGCAGAGCCGCTGTCGGTTCCGATCTATCTGCTGCAGAATCCGATCAAGCCGCAAACCCTGATCGCGCGCAAATTCGTCGAACATTTGCTGGATGTGACCGCAGCGCGCCGCAACGTCTGAACCTTGGGCTCGCATGGCCGCAGCTTGCATGCGGGGGGCGCTTCTGAACTTCTGGTTATGAGTCAACCTGCGGCATGTGATACAAGCCACATGCAAATGCTGCTTCGATATGCATCTTTTGCACCGCCCGCCGGTTGCATCAGGCCAGATCCCCACCGCTTTCGCCCAAGCCGCCCGCGTGAGCGATCATCGGGCGAGTCTCGAACCTGCGTTTGGGCCGTTGCTACAGCCCGCGCGTGCTGGCTAGCCAGTCGACCATCTCGGTCAATTGCGCGGTCATGGCCATGTCGAAGGCTTCGACGATGCGCGCCGCCGAGGTATCAGCCACCGGCACGGCGCTGCTGAAGCTGCGCGAGGCGAGGATCGCGCCATCGCTGTCGCGCAGCAGGGTCAGTGTCGACTGGATGACCACATTGACCTCGTCACCGGACACCTCGGCCTGAAACGCCTGCAGATCGCTCATCAGCACATAATCGGGCGTTGGCCCCACCCCGGCGCTGGTGACCAGTGAGAACCGCCCCGAATTCGCCAGAGAGCGCACCAGAAGCAGCTGGACATGCGCCGCCGCGTCATCGACCCAGCGGGCATCCGGCAGGGTCTGAATCTCGCGCGGGGTGGGCTTGATCACGATGCGATCGCTGCTCAGCGCCCCTGTGGTCGTGGGCATCGCCACCTCGATCGATGCGCGCCCGCGCCGCACTGAGCCCGACACCGCGGGCAGCGGGCTCAGTTCATAGGTATTCAGCGGCTTTGAGGCGGAATCGATGCTGGAAAGCGCCGAACACCCGGCCAAGGTGGCCAGCCCAAGCGTCAGCACCGCCCGTCGCATTGCACTACGAAATCTCATGTCTGCCTATCTCCTGAATTCCGGGAGGCTGTTGCCAAAGAAGAACCGGGCCGGGTCGCGTTCCAGTTTCTTGGCCACCTGTTCCAGTCGCGTCACCAGTTGCTGTGCCTCAAGGGCGAACCTCGTGAACTCCGGCAGCCCGTCACGGGCAAACGCCTGCACGGGCGGCGCGCTGGCTGCCACCGTCGCTTCGATGTTCTCGACAAGGCTCAGCGTGCGCGCTGCCGCTGCGCGCAGGTCGGTGGTGATGGCGGGAATATCGGCGGCCAGCGAGGACATCGTTGTCTCGACCTGCCCGGCGGCGGTCCGGATATCGGCCACCGCAGGCCCCAGATCGGTGGACAACACCGTGTCGGCCTTTGCGAACGCGCCCTCTGCGGTCTCCAGTGTCGTCTCGGTTGTAGTCAGGGCCCGGTCGAGATTGGCCAGCGTGCGGTCGGCGTTCTGCAAGGTCTGTGTCGCCGCCTTCAAGGTTTCCTCGCCGCTGGCCGCCAGCGGGTCGAGGCTGTTGGTAAAGGCGCTCACATCGGCGGACACCGTGTCGATCACGCCGCTCGCAGAGCTGACAGCGCTGCGGATGTCGGCAACGATGGGGGGAATGTCGTCCTTCAGCATCCTGTCCACACTGGCGACGGCCTCGTTCACCGAGGTCAGGGTCGCGCGGGCGTCGGTGACCAGTGCCGTCCCCTCGCCGCTTACCAGAAGCTGAAACGCGCCAGAGGCGGTTTCGATGGCCCCGAAGGAGGCCTGCGCCTCTGCAAGCGTCGCATCCAGACCGGCGATGGTGGCTTCAAGCTCGTCAAAGCGCTGCGTTGCGGCCGTGGCAGTGCCGCCGAATTGCGCCAGCACCTCTTCGAGCTGCGGTTGCAGCTCCGCCGTGGCGGTCTCGACGGAGCGGATGGCTGCCGTCAGATCATCGGCAATCTGCGGCACACGGGTCTGCACGAAGGTATCGACGTCGTCGATGGTTGCCTCGGCGGTGGTGAACGCTTCGCTCGCCGAGCGGAACGTCGGCTCGACACTGGCAATGGCCAGTTTGGCGACGTCCAGCGTTTCGGTGATCGAGACCAGCGCCGTCTCTACCGATGTGCCGATGACATCCAGCCGCCCGGTGAACTTGGTGATTTCGCCCACGCCGTCCGAGACCGTCCGGGAGATATCCGAAAAATCGCTCAGCGCCGTTTCAAGCTGCCCCGACGCGCTTTCGAGATTGTTCAGCACATTGGCCACCGATTGCTGGTTTTCAGCGCCGAGAAAGTTGCGGACCTCCCGGATCGCCGCGACGGCCTCGGCCACCAGATCCGGGGCGTCTTCGGACAGCGCCTGAACGACCGAGCGTTCCGACTCGATCAGTTTTACCGCGTTCGGGTCTTCGGTGTCGCGCAACAGCGGCGCCTCGGCGCTGCCGCCGGTCAGCGCGACAAAGCCGACGCCGGTAACCCCCAGCGAGTTCAGCTGCGCCGTTGTGTCGGTCTTGATGGGGGTGGTTGCGGCGACTTCGATCTGTACCCGGACCTTGCTGGGATCGCTCTGGTCCAGATCGAGCCCGATGACCTTGCCGACCGCCAGCCCGTTGTAGCGCACGTCCGCCGCCATCCCCAGCCCCGAGGCATCGTCGAACAGCACTTCGTAGACGGCGTATTGGCGGTCGATCTCGATCTTGGCGAACCAGACCAGCAGACCCATCATCCCCAGCAGCCCGGCGAGGGTCACGGCTCCGATCAGAACGAAGTTGGCTTTAGTTTCCATCGGCAGTCGGCCCTTCGATTACCGGGGTCGTGACGGCGGGGGCATCATGGTCCAGCCCCGCCGCACGCGCACGCGGTCCGTGAAAATACTGGTGCATCCAAGGGTGATCCATCTTCAGCATGTCCGCCATCGTGCCGGTGGCAAGCACCTTCTTTTCGGCAAGCGCGGCGATGCGGTCACAGATTGCATGCAGGCTGTCCAGATCATGGGTCACCATGAACACGGTCAGCCCCATCGTGGTCTGAAGCTTCTTGATCAGCGCATCGAAGGCAGAGGCGCTGATCGGATCCAGCCCCGCCGTGGGTTCATCCAGAAAAACAATTTCGGGGTCCAGCGCAAGCGCGCGCGCAAGCCCGGCGCGTTTGCGCATCCCGCCCGACAGCTCCGAGGGATATTTGTCACAGGCCAGCGGCGGCAGGCCGACCATGGAGATCTTGAGCTCGGCAAGGGCGCGCCGGGTCGGCGCATCCAGATCGGTCTGTTCGCGCATCGGCACTTCGACATTCTCGCGCACCGTCAGCGACGAGAACAGCGCCCCGTCCTGAAACATCACGCCCCAGCGCCGGCCGACGGCTTGCCGCGTATCCGCCGAGACGTTCAGCAAACTGGTGCCAAACACCTCGACGCTGCCCGCCGCCGGCTCGAGCAGACCAACGATGGCCCGCAACAGCACCGATTTTCCCGTTCCCGACCCGCCGACGATGCCCAGCACCTCGCCGCGACGCACATCGAGGTCCAGCCCGTCATGCACCACATGCGTGCCGAACTGCGTGCGCAGGCCGCGCACCCGGATAACGGCGTCGTTGCTATCCCCCATCACACCCCCACCACCGCGAAGAAGATGGAAAACAGCGCATCGGCAAGGATGACGAGGAAGATCGACAGCACGACCGAGGTCGAGGTCAAGCTGCCCAGAGACTCGGCGTCGCCGCCAACCTTCATGCCCTCGTAGCTGCCGATGATCCCGATGATGACGGCAAAGAACGGCGCCTTGATCAGACCCACGGCGTAGTGCCAGACATCGACGGATTCATAGAGTCGGGTCTGGAACATGCCCGGCGAGACGCCCAGTTCGATCCACGACATGAGTCCTCCGCCGAGCAGCCCCATGATATCCGCCACGAACCCCAGCAAGGGCAGCACAAGGACCAGCGCCAGAACCCGTGGCAGGACCAGCACCTCGATCGGATCAAGCCCAAGCGTGCGCATCGCGTCGATCTCTTCGCGCATCTTCATCGACCCGATGGCGGCGGTAAACGCAGCCCCCGATCGCCCGGCGACAATGATCGCGGTCAGCAGGATGCCCAGTTCGCGCAGCACCGAGATCGCGATCAGATCGACGACAAACACCTCTGCCCCGAACTGGCGCAACTGCACGGCCCCCTGAAACGCCATGACCACACCGATCAGAAAGGCCATCAGCGACACGATGGGCGTGGCATTGACCCCGATCTGCTGCATGTGATGCACAAGCGCCGTCAGCCGCAACCGCGAGGGATGCCGGACCACCCCAGCGAAGCACGCCAGCACCGCGCCAAAGAAGCTGAGGATCTCGATCAGCTTGAGAATGCCGTGCCAAGTGTTCTTGCCGATCGCCTCGACCCAGTAGACAAAATCGTGCCGCGATGCCGTGGGCGCGGCCTTTTCGGGGAGACTCTGCCGGACCACGTCCAGCAATTCGCCCTGAAGCGGCGACGCGCCGACAATCTCGCAGCGCCCGCCACGGGCCTGAATGGCGCTCTGCGTGTCGATGATCAGCCAAGCCCCGGCGGTATCCAGAGCCTCGATGCCCGACAGATCCACGCACAGCTCCCGCGCATCCGCCACCGTCGAGAATTGCGCGCGGGCCTCATCCAGCCTTGCGACCACGAGACGGCCAGTCAGCTGCAGATTCATCGACCGTTCGCGGGCTGACCGACCCACGCCCACCGGACCACGCCGACAGCCAAAGCCTGCGGACGCCCCGCAGCTCTCCGCCGCCCCGATACCACGCCCGGTGCATCGGCTGTATGAACTGAAAATGGCGGCTGGCTGATCATGACATTCTACTATCCGGTTTCAGACCCTGTAGATTTCCATTGCAGGGCAACCCCAGACGTTCCGTGAAAATCCGATCCATCCCCATGTTATGAGGACCAGTTCACCGCCCGGTCAAGGCAAGAGCTGTTCCAGCGCCTTGGTCACACTGCCGCAGGGTCTCCGCTACGGCGCCAGCGGATCAGGTAAAGCGCCATGGCTTTGCACTGCTGCGACGCCACCGTCGGCGGGATGGTCACCCGGACTGGCCCCTAGGCCACCCCAAGCGCACCGCGGCGGCCGGTCAGTTTCAGTTGAATGATGCGAGACTGCTGACAAATGAAATAGGGGCGCCGCTTGGCACCCCTATATACAGACCTTTGGACAAACTTGGTCCGATTTGGGACGAACGTCGCCGTCTTCTTCGACAATCAGATCAGGCGAGCCTGCCATGGCAATGCTTGAACTTTTCTCCCGACCCGCAGGGGCAGGGATCGTTCCGGCTTGGATTGCCCCAGGTCGCGGGGTTGGTTTCGTCGAAGCCGGGGCGCGCAGACGCGTTGGCGACCTGCGTCGGCGCCGGAGCCTCGCCAGTGGCTGCCGAAGCGTTGCCAGCGGGCACCGGGGCGGCCTGATCTGTCTGCTGGCGAAGCGCCGCCTGCTGCTGGGCCAGCTGCCCCATCATCGCCTGTTGCTCATCGGCGGTCATCGGGCGAATGCGACCAAGCTGCTCCGTCACCCGCTCACGCAGCGATTCCAGCATCGTTTCAAACAGCTGGAACGCCTCGGTCTTGTACTCGTTCAGCGGATCGCGCTGCGCATAGCCGCGGAACCCCACCACCGAGCGCAGATGTTCGAGCGTCAGCAAGTGGTCGCGCCATTTCTGGTCGATGGTCTGCAGCAGCACCTGCTTTTCGATCTGGCGCATGGTGTCCGGGCCGAAGGCCTCGGCCTTTTCCGCCATCGCCTTGTCGGCCGCCTCTACGAGACGCTCGCGGATGACCTCGGCGTCGACGCCTTCTTCCTCGCCCCACTTGATCACCGGCACATCAATGGAGAGTTTCTCGATGCAGGCAGCATAGAGTCCCTGCGTATCCCACTGATCGGCGTAGCTGCGCGCCGGGATATACAGGTCGACCAATTCCTCGATCACCTCGTGACGCATGTCTTCGGTGATTTCCGAGACGTCTTCGGCTTCCATGATCTCGAGCCGCTGCGAAAAGATCACCTTGCGCTGATCGTTCATCACGTCGTCGAATTTCAGCAATTGCTTGCGGATGTCGAAGTTGCGGCCCTCGACCTTGGCTTGGGCGCGTTCCAGCGACTTGTTCACCCAAGGGTGGATGATCGCCTCGCCCTCTTTCATGCCCAGCTTCGAAAGCATCTTGTCCAGCCGTTCCGAGCCGAAGATGCGCATCAGATCGTCTTCGAGCGACAGGTAGAACGAGCTGCGCCCCGGATCGCCCTGACGGCCCGACCGGCCGCGCAGCTGGTTGTCGATGCGGCGGCTTTCGTGGCGCTCGGTGGCCAGAACATACAGGCCCCCGGCGGCCTTGACCGCCTCTTCATCGCCGGCATGCGCGGCTTCGATGCGGGCACGGATCGCCTCGGGGTCGGCATCGGGCTCGGCGGCAAGCGCCTCCATCACCTTGAACTCGACGTTGCCGCCCAGTTTGATGTCGGTGCCGCGCCCGGCCATGTTGGTCGCAATGGTGATCGCGCCCAGCTTGCCCGCGTCGGCGACGATCTGCGCCTCTTTCTCGTGCTGGCGCGCGTTCAGGACATTGTGCGGCAGCCCGGCGCTGCCCAGAAGCTGCGAGAGCATCTCGGATTTCTCGATCGACGTGGTGCCCACCAGAACCGGCTGGCCCTTGCCATGCGCCACCTTGATCTCTTCGACGATGGCGTCGTATTTCTCGCGCCCGGTGCGGAACACCCTGTCATCGTCGTCGATGCGCGCGATGGGGCGGTTGGTCGGCACCTCGACCACGCCAAGGCCATAGATCTCCATGAATTCCTCGGCCTCGGTGACGGCGGTGCCGGTCATGCCCGACAGCCCGTCATACAGGCGGAAGTAATTCTGAAAGGTCACCTGCGCGAGGGTGACGTTCTCAGGCTGGATCTGGCAGCCCTCCTTGGCCTCGATGGCCTGATGCAGACCGTCCGACAGCCGCCGCCCGCTCATCATGCGGCCGGTGAATTCGTCGATCAGCACCACCTGCCCATCGCGAACGATGTAATCCTTGTCGCGGGTGTAAAGCTTGTGTGCCCGCAGACCCTGATTGACGTGGTGCACCACGGTGGTGCTTTCCGGGTCGTACAGCGTCTGGCCTTCGGGAAGGATACCGCGCTGGTGCAGCACCTCTTCGAGCGCATCGTTGCCTTCTTCGGTAAAGGTGACGTTGCGGGTCTTTTCGTCGATCGTATAGGCCTCTTCCGGCAGGGCCGGGATGATCTTGTCGATCGACATGTAAAGGTCAGAGCGATCCTGCGACGGGCCAGAGATGATCAGCGGCGTGCGCGCCTCGTCGACCAGAATGCTGTCGACCTCGTCGACGACGGCAAAGTAGTGCCCGCGCTGCATCATCTGGCTCAGCTCGGATTTCATGTTGTCGCGCAGATAGTCGAAGCCCAGCTCGTTGTTGGTGGCATAGGTCACGTCGGCGGCGTAGGCGCTGCGCTTTTCGTCCTCGGGCTGCTGCGGATAGACCACGCCGGTGGTGAGGCCAAGCGCGCCATAGACCTTGCTCATCCACTCGGCGTCGCGGCGGGCGAGGTAATCGTTGACCGTGACGATATGCACGCCCTTGCCGGTCAGCGCCCGAAGATAGCTCGGGAAGGTCGCGACAAGGGTCTTGCCCTCGCCCGTCTTCATCTCCGAGATATTGCCCTGATGCAGGAAGATCCCGCCCATCAGCTGCGTGTCAAACGCCCGCAGGCCAAGCGCCCGCTTGGCGGCCTCGCGGCAGTTTGCAAAGGCTTCCGGCAGCAGGTGATCAAGGCTTTCGCCGTCAGCGATGCGTTTCTGGAATTCCTTGGTCTTCGCGACCAGCCCGGCGTCATCGAGCGCTTCGAACTCGGGCTCGAGGGCGTTGATCTTTTCGACCAGCGGGCGCGTTGCCTTGACCTTGCGGTCGTTCGGCGTACCAAAGACCTTTCGTGCAATCGTTCCGATGCCCAGCATTCGTGCCCGTTTCCTGTCTGACAAAACCGTGTTCGTGCGATGGCATCCGCTTGCCCGCCTCGCACACAGCCCATATGAAACAGGGGAACGACCGGCCTTGCAGAGCCTCAAGCCATGTAAGCACCGGCTACCATACTGTCAACGTTGCCTGCCCGCTCGACACATGGCAGACAACCGAAACGACACGATACCGGAACAATCCGGGAAAGGATCCGAGCCCAATGGCGAATTCGCTCTTTAAACTTGGCGCGGCAGCTGTACTTGCGCTGTCCGTGGCGCTTCCCGCCCATGCCCAGAGCCTCGACACCGTCGTGGCGACGGTCGATGGCACCGACATCACGCTTGGTCACATGCTGGTGGTCCGCTCCGGCCTGCCCGAGCAATACCAGCAACTGCCCGACGACGTGCTGTGGGATGGCATCCTCGACCAGCTCGTGCAGCAGGCCGTGCTCTCGACCGACGACAAGGCCAAAGAGTCCACACAGGTCAAGCTGGCGATCGAGAACGAGCGCCGCGCCCTGCTCGCCGCCGAAACCGTCAAGGCCGTGGCCGAGGCCGCCGTCAGCGACGATGCCGTGCGCAGCGCCTATGATGCGCAATACACCGCAGACGGCCTTGGCAAGGAATTCAACGCCTCGCATATTCTGGTGGAAACCGAGGCCGAGGCCGAAGAGCTCGTCACCGAACTGAACGGCGGCGCCGATTTCGCCGAGCTGGCAAAGACCAAATCCACCGGCCCCTCCGGCCCCAATGGCGGCGAGCTTGGCTGGTTCGGCGCAGGCATGATGGTCGAGCCCTTCCAGAAAGCCGTCGAAACCATGTCCGTCGGTGACATCTCGGGCCCGGTGCAGACCCAGTTCGGCTGGCATGTGATCAAGCTCAACGATCTGCGCGACAAGGCCGCCCCGGCCCTCGACGAGGTCCGCGACGAAATCGTCATGACGCTGCAGCAGACCGCGGTGCAGGAATACATCGACGAGAAACTGACCTCCGCCAGCGTCACCCGCATGGACAAGGCCGAGGCCCCCATCGAGGCAATCTCCAACCTGCAGCTTCTGGAACAGTAATGGCCAAGATCACGTCCGTCTCGCCGCTCGCCCCCGCCTCTTTTCCGGCCTTGCCGGTGATCGAGGGCGTCCGCTTCGCCTCTGTTGCGGCTGGCGTCCGCTACGCGGGCCGGACGGACGTGATGCTGACCCTGCTCGCCCCCGGCAGCGCCATCGCCGGGGTGTTCACCCGCTCAAAAACCCGCTCGGCCTGCGTGCGCGATTGTCAGGCCAAGATCGGTCAGGCCAGCGCCGACGGTGCCGCGATCCTCGTGAACTCGGGCAATTCCAACGCCTTCACCGGCGCGGCGGGCGATGCGTCCGTGGCGGCGATCTGCACGGCAGTGGCAGAGGCCACCGGCCTGCCCGCCGCGCGCGTCTTCACCAGCTCGACCGGTGTGATCGGCGAACGCCTGCCGCATGAGCGCATCGTCGCCAAGCTCCCGGAGCTGCACGGCGCACTCGACGCCACCAAAGGCGAAGAAGCCGCCCGCGCCATCATGACCACCGACACCTTTCCCAAGGGCGCGGCGGCCACGGTCGCGCTGCCCGGCGGCACGGTCAGGATCGCCGGCTTTGCCAAGGGCTCGGGCATGATCGCCCCCGACATGGCAACCATGCTGGTTTACCTGTTCACCGACGCAAGGATCGCACAGGCAGACCTGCAGGCCATGGTCAGCGCCATCAACGAGCGCAGCTTCAACTGCATCACCGTTGACAGCGACACCTCGACCTCCGACACCCTGCTGATGGGCGCGACCGGCGCCTCTGGCGTCACCGTCACCCCCGCCGACACCGCCTTTGCCGACGCGCTGGAAACGATCTTCCTCGACCTTGCCCATCAGGTCGTCAAGGACGGCGAAGGCGCGACGAAATTCGTCACCGTCCGCGTCACCGGCGCAGAAACCGACGCCGACGCTCGCACCCACGCCATGGCCATCGCCAATTCGCCGCTGGTCAAAACCGCCATCGCTGGCGAAGATCCCAACTGGGGCCGCATCGTCATGGCCATCGGCAAATCCGGCGCCGCCGCCGAGCGCGACGCGCTCACCATCCGCTTCGGTGACGTGCTTGTCGCCGAAAAAGGCTGGGTGTCGCCCGATTACAAGGAAGCCGACGGCGCCGCGATCATGAAACAGCCCGAGATCGCGATTTCCGTCGACATCGGTCTTGGCACTGGCGCCGCTACCGTCTGGACCTGCGATCTCACCCACGGCTACATCAGCATCAACGCCGACTACCGCTCCTGAGCGCGGCCCGCCCCTTCATCTTGCCCTTAAACTCCGGGGGTGTGGGGGCTGGCCCCCACGTCTGCCGTCACAACATGGACAGGCACATGACCAAGATCGTCCTCGTCTCAGCCGTCGCCCTGATCGATCCGGACGGCCGCATCCTGCTGGCCCAACGCCCCGAGGGCAAATCCCTTGCCGGTCTCTGGGAATTTCCAGGCGGCAAGGTCGAGCCGGGCGAATCTCCCGAACAGGCACTGATCCGCGAATTGCAGGAAGAGCTCGGCATCGACACATGGCAAAGCTGCCTCGCGCCGCTGACCTTCGCCTCGCACGCCTACAAGGATTTTCACCTGCTGATGCCGCTTTTCGCCTGTCGAAAATGGCAGGGCACGCCCCGGTCGCAGGAAGGCCAGGCACTCAAATGGGTCAAGGCGCACGAACTGGCGTCTTATCCAATGCCCCCGGCCGATATTCCGCTGATTCCGATTCTTCGCGACTGGCTGTGATTCGGAAAATCTGCGCTTAATCCGAGTGCACTCGCAACTTTGTAAAGCTTTTTCTGCAGCGCAGCATGGATTGCCTAAAGAAAAACCTACATTTGGTTAACACTTAGGCGCCATTGACACGGTTTCTTCTAGTTTTGTTAACGATTCTTGCGTATTCATATTTCCGTAACACTGGCTTCCGGGTCGAACACTCAACCATCCGGGGAAACTCCAAAGCGAACACGGGGAACTTGAAAATGCTGCGTACGATCATCGTTGGAACTTGTCACTCCGTTCAGGGCATCGTTGAAAAGGTGCTGCCGGACGGTCGTATTTCGGTCCGCGTCGGCGGCCAGATCTTTACCGGCCGTCCCGCCGCCTGAAGATTCGCGCGCTTTCACGCGTCACCAGATTTCGACCAGCGCCCGGGCCTTTGCCCGGGCGTTTTCTTTTCTCCACCACATCAAACCCGCAATGGGCGGCGTGTACTGCCTGTGGGAGTGGTGGCCAGATACCGAACCAGATCGGCAAGGCAGTCGGATGCCCGCCGCTATTCTCGCCTGATCTCGCCGTCTACTGAACGCTTTGCACCGATCACCTGACCGACGATCCTGAGCGTTGCGCCCGCATGGGGTAATCCCCCCCGATCTTAAGTGGATGCGGAAGTAGAATTTTCTCGGCAGGATGAACGAGGAGATTCCGATGAAGAAGACAC